>CAZVHU010000022.1:0-28357 GCA_964627075.1 uncultured Enterobacteriaceae bacterium
TCCAAGCAGTTAACTTTGTTCGACTTTTAACCGGACACTAGTGGGTCTGTCCCCGGTTTTCCGAAATAGGGCTCTGACCCCTATTTTCGAAAGGCGTATTCTTTTGCGCGTGAAGCTGCTCGCCAGGATCCTCGCCGGGATCGTCGGTCTCGCCGCTCTCGCGGCGGGAGGCGCCTATGTCTACCTCCTGCAATCGCTGCCGCAGCTCGAGGGCGAGGCGCGCGTCCACGGCCTGCAGGCGCCGGTCGAGATGTTGCGCGACCGCTACGGCATCCCGCACATCTTCGCCGCGAGCCACGAGGACGCGAGCTTCGCGCTCGGCTACGCGCACGCGCAGGACCGGCTCTGGCAGCTGGAGATGAACCGGCGCATCGCGGCGGGCCGGCTCTCCGAAGTGGTGGGACCCGGCGGGCTCGACACCGACCGCTTCCTGCGCACGCTCGGGGTGCGGCGCTCGGCGGAAGCCAATCTGCGCCGGCTCGATACCGAGACGCAGCGCATGCTCGCCGCTTACGCCGCGGGCATCAACGCATTTCTTGCCTCGAACCCGTTTCTGCCGTTCGAGTTCTGGCTCACCGGCGTGCGGCCCGGGCCCTGGACGCCGGCCGACTCGGTGGCGTGGATGAAGATGATGGCCTGGGACCTCGGCGGCAACTGGCGGAACGAGGTGCTGCGCATGCGGCTGGCGAGAACGCTGCCCATGGCGCGCATCCAGGAGTTCGTCGCGCCCTACCCCGGCGACGCGCCACTGGCACTCCCCGACCTGAAGACGCTGTACGGCGCGCTCGAGCGCGAGGGCGTGCAGCTCGCCGAGGACGCGCTGCGCCTTGCGGAAATCGCGCCGGGCGTGCAGCCCGAGGGCCTTGGCTCGAACAACTGGGTGGTGTCGGGCGCGCGCAGCGCGAGCGGCAAGCCGCTGCTCGCCAACGACCCGCACCTCGGCCTCACCGCGCCGCCGGTGTGGTACTTCGCGCACCTGTCGGTGGGCGGCGCGAGCCTCATCGGCGCCACGATGCCCGGCGTGCCGGCGATCATCCTCGGCCGCAGCGACCGCTTCGCCTGGGGCTTCACCAACACCGGCCCCGACGTGCAGGACCTCTACATCGAGAAGCTCGACGACGCCGGCAACTACCTCACGCCCTACGGCCCGCGCCCGTTCCGCATCGTGGAGGAAACCATCAACGTGAAGGGCGCCGAGCCGGAGCGGCTGCGCGTGCGCATCTCGCGCCACGGCCCGGTGGTATCCGACGTGCTGCGCCCGGCGCAGGACCTCGCGCCGCGCGGCCACGTGCTCGCGTTCGCCTGGACGGCGCTGCTCGAGGACGACCTCACGCCGCAGGCGGCGCTGAAAATGGCGCGCGCGCGCGACTGGGAGGGGTTCCTCGCCGCGGCGCGAGATTTCCACGCCCCGCAGCAGAACATGGTCTACGCGGACGTGGAGGGCAACATCGGCTTCGTCGCCGCCGGGCGCGTGCCGGTGCGCAGGCCCGAGAACGACCTCAAGGGCATGGCGCCCGCGCCCGGGTGGCTGGAAAAGTACGACTGGAACGGGTTCCTGCCCTTCGAAGACCTGCCGCGCGCGTACAACCCGCCGGGCGGCGCGCTCCTGAGCGCCAACCACAAGATCACGCCGCCGGGCTACGCGCACTTCATCACCTCGGAGTGGCAGCCGCCCTACCGCGCCGACCGCATCCGCGAGCTGCTCGACGCGACGCCCAAGCACGACGTCGCGAGCTTCGCGCGCATGCAGGCGGACGTGGTGTCGCTCGCGGTGCGCGAGTCGCTGCCGCGCCTGCTCGCCACGCGCCCGAGGAGCGAGGAGGCGCGCCGCGCGCTGGCGCTGCTCGCGAAATGGGACGGGCAGATGGCCGAAGGCCGCGCCGAGCCGCTCATCGCCTGGGGCTGGTGGCGCGAGATCACGCGCGCGCTCTACGCCGACGAGCTGGGCGACGCCTTCCGCGCCAACTGGCTCGCGCGCGCGAACTTCGTCGCCCGCGCGATCGCCGCGGGAAGCGACGAGGCGCGCTGGTGCGACGACGTGCGCACGCCGGCGACGGAGAACTGCGAGGAGATGCTCGCGCTTTCCCTCGAAGCCGCGCTCGCCGACCTGCGCAAGCGCTACGGCGAGGACGCGTCGGCGTGGCGCTGGGGGCCGGCGCACTTCGCGCGCCACGAGCACCGGCCGTTCGGCCGCCAGCCGCTGCTTGCGCGCGCCTTCGACATCCGCGTGCCCACGCCGGGCGACGTCTACACGGTGAACGTCGGGCGCAACAACCTGAACGACGACGCGCAGCCCTTCGCCAACCGGCACGCGGCGAGCCTGCGCGCGGTCTACGACCTCTCGGACCCCGAGAAATCGCTCTACATCCACTCCGGCGGCCAGTCGGGCAACCGGCTGTCGCCGCACTACGAGGCGTTCACCGGGGCCTGGGCGAGGGGCGAGTACATCCAGATGGTGACCGCGCGCGCCGCGCTCCAGGCGCAGCCGCACAGGCTGCTGAAGTTGCTGCCGGCGAAATAGTCAGAACAGGGACGCGACCGGCGCGGCGTACAGGCGATCGCCGAACTGCAGCACGGCGTCACCGTCATGCAGCACGACGCCGAGCGCGAACTTGTCTCCCGCCGCATCGGCGGATCGCGCGTAGAGCCGCGAATGGCCCGATGCCATGCCGTCCTTTTCGCAACCCGGTTCCGTCCAATCCGGATCAAGCCGCACCGCTGCGCCATGGCGCCTGCACGCCAATGCAACGCAACTGCGGGAGTGTCAGAACTTTCCTTCCGCCGCCGACCTGCGCCTCAGGTAGAGGTTGTTGGCCACCAGCGCGCCGATCACGATCGCCGCGCCGGCGATCTCGATCGCGGCGAACGAGCGCCCGAGCGCCGCCTCGATCGCGAACACCGACACCGGGATGAGGTTGAGCATCAGCATGGTGTTGAGCGGGCCGAGGTACTTCACGGAGAAATTGAAGCTGAGCACGCCGAGCACCACGGTGCAGACGGAGAAGTAGGCGATCTGCCAGCCGACCTGCGCGATCGCGGCCGCGCTCGGCACGATCGCGACGCCCGCGGCGATCGCAACCGCGTTGACCGCGAAAAGCCCCGCCGCGCCCGGCAGGCAGGTGAGCACGGTGAAGCGAAGCGGCGACCAGCCCGCAAAGCGCGCCCCGGCGATGGTGTAGATCACCCAGCTGAGCGCGCCGAGGAAGATCACCAGGTCCCCGGCGAGCGCGCCGCCGGCGACCGCGCCCGCCGGGTCGCCCTTGGTGACGACGAGGAACACGCCGAAGAGCGCAAGCGCGATGCACGCCAGCGTGAAGCGCGCCGGGCGCTGCGCGTGCGCGAGCCACGCCGCGAGCGCGGTGAGCGGCGTCTGCAGGCTCATGATGATGGCGCCGTGCTCCGGGCGCGTGTAGCTGAGCCCGTACCAGGTGAGCGTGTTGAAGCCGGTGATGCCGATGACGCCGAAGAGCGCGGCCTGCGCGAAACGCCCGTCGTAGCGCAGCGCGCGCCGGCCCTCGATCGCGAGCAGGAGCGCTGCGAACAGCACCACGCCGATGGCGTAGCGCAGCGTGCCGAGCGCGAACGCGTCCACGTAGGGCAGCGCCCGCTTGGCGGTGGGAAACATCGGCGCCCAGCACAGGATCGCGAGCGCGATCCAGGCGAGGCCCCTGGCGAGATATCCCTGTGGAAGCGACAAGGCGGCGGTTCCGAGGATGAACCGCCGCAGGATATCAGCCGGCCTTGGCCAGCTGTCCCTCCGCTCGAGCCTATTTCGTGCCGTGCAGGGCGAATACGTCCGCGCCCTGCGACTTGCCTTCGAGCCGCAGGTTCCCAATCAGCTCGAGGCTGAACTCATCGCCGAGTTGCGCGACGGTGGAAGCGGCCACCGTGCGCCGGGCCCGAGGCGATGCCCCGGCGCGCCTTCACGAGCGGCGCGTTCTCTGCCTGCCAGGACGCGACCCGCCATTCCATCTCGCGCCGCAGACCCCGCCCGCGAGCCGCTGAGCAGGGCGCCGCCTGGCGCCGGCTTCCTGGAATCATGAAAAAGGAACATGTGGTGTTCCTTTTTCATGGATACTCCTGCTACACTTCGCGAATGCTGCCCCGCCCCGACCTCGTCGCCGCCGTCCGGACCGCGCTCGCGCGATCGCGCGCCGTGGTCCTCACGGGGCCGCGGCAGTCGGGCAAGACGACCCTCGCGCAGGTCTTCCTCGAGCGCGGCGCGCCCAATTACTTCGACCTGGAGAACCCGCTCCACGTGCTGCGCCTCGAGCAGCCGCTGGAGACGCTGTCGCGCCTGCGGGGCCTGGTGGTGATCGACGAAGTGCAGCGCCGGCCGGGCCTGTTTCCGGTGCTGCGCGTGCTGATCGACCGCTCAGACGCGCCGGGGCAGTTTCTTCTTCTCGGCAGCGCGTCGCCCGCGCTGCTTCGGCAGGCCGGGGAATCGCTCCTCGGGCGGGTCGAGACGGTGGAGGTGCAGGGCTTCGACCTGCGCGAGGCCTGTGGCGACGCGCGCCGCTGGAGCGACGCCACGCAAACGCGGCTCTGGCTGCGCGGCGGCTTTCCGCGCTCGTACCTGGCGGCCTCCGACGACGACAGCTTCGCGTGGCGCGTGCAGGCGATCGCCAGCCACGTTGAAGTGGACCTCCCGCAGTTCGGCGTCAACGTCGCGGCGCCGGCGATGCTGCGGTTCTGGCGGATGCTCGCCCATGTCCATGGCCAGGTGTGGTCCGCCGCCGACCCGGCCCGCTCGCTTGGCGTGTCCGAACCCACCGTGCGGCGCTACCTGGACACGCTCACGCAGACGCTCATGGTGCGGCAACTCCAGCCCTGGCATGAAAACCTGGGCAAGCGTCAGGTCAAGGCGCCGAAAGTCTATTTCCGCGACAGCGGGCTGCTGCATGCGCTGATGGACACGGCCTCGCTCCCTGCGCTGCTCGCGCATCCGCGCTGCGGCGCGAGCTGGGAAGGTTTCGCGCTCGAGCAGGTGCTGCGCCTGGCGCGGCCCGACGAGGCGTACTTCTGGGCGACCCACCAGGGCGCCGAGCTGGACCTTCTCATGCTGAAGGGCCGGCGCCGTGTCGGCGTCGAGTTCAAGCGCGCCGACGCCCCGCAGGTCACGCGCTCGATGCGCACCGCAATCTCGGATCTGCGGCTCGATGCGCTGTACGTCGTCTTTCCGGGCGACCAGCGGTTTGCCCTGGGGGACGGTATCGAAGCGGTGCCGCTGTGGTCGCTCCTCGCGCCAGGCGCCCGCCCGGTCTAGCGGGAGAGGTGCCCCAAGGCCGCGGCGTTCTGCTCCCAGTTCCTGCCGTCGAAGGGCTTGACCGTCACCGAGCGCACGGTGGCGCGGTCCAGGCACCTGACGTTGACGCTGAAGCCGTCGGGGTTGGAGCGCGGCACGTAGTAGGGCTTGCAGCCGCAGACCTTGCAGAACAGGTGCTCGGCGACGCCGGTGTTGAAGCGGTAGCTCGTGAGCGACTCCCTGCCGCGCACCAGGCGGAACCTCGAGGCCGGGACGATCAGGTGCAGGAACCCCACGCGCTCGCAGATCGAGCAGTTGCACCCGGTCGCCTCGATGTCGGCGGGCGCCTCGACCTCGATCTGCACCGCCCCGCAGTGGCAGCTGCCCCGGTGGATCACCACTGTAAAGTCACGCTTTACACTTCGGCGCCGAGCGGCCGCTCCCTCAGGCGCGCTTCTCGTCGCGCAGCGCGCGGCGCAGGATCTTGCCGACGTTGGTCTTGGGCAGCTCCTTGCGGAACTCGACGTGCTTGGGCCGCTTGTAGCCGGTGAGCTGCTCCTTGCAGAAGTCGAGCACCTGCGCTTCGGTGAGCGCCGGGTCCTTCTTCACGATGAAGAGCTTGGGCACCTCGCCCGAGTGCTCGTCGGGCACGCCGATCGCGGCGACTTCCAGCACGCCCGGGTGCATCGCCACCACCTGCTCCAGCTCGTTGGGGTACACGTTGAAGCCCGAGACCAGGATCATGTCCTTCTTGCGGTCCACGATCCTGATGTAGCCCTTGTCGTCCATGACGCCGATGTCGCCGGTGTGCAGGAAGCCGTCGGCGCCGAGCACCTTGGCGGTCTCGTCCGCGCGCTGCCAGTAGCCGCGCATCACCTGCGGCCCCCTGATGCAGATCTCGCCGGGCTGGCCGAGCGGCACGTCCTTGTCGTTGTCGTCGCGCAGCACGATCTCGGTCGAGGGCAGCGGCACGCCGATCGAGCCGCTGAACTCGGTCTGGTCCAGCGGGTTGGCCGTCGCCGAGGGCGCGGTCTCGGTCAGGCCGTAGCCCTCCAGCAGCGTCGTGCCGGTGATCTTCTTCCAGTTCTCGGCCACCGCCTTCTGCACCGCCATGCCGCCACCCAGCGCGAGCTTGAGGTGCGAGAAATCGAGCTTGCCGAAGTCCGGGTGGTTGGCGAGCGCGTTGAACAGCGTGTTCACGCCCGTGATCATGGTGTAGCGGTGCCTGGCGAGCTCCTTCACGAAGCCCGGGATGTCGCGCGGGTTGGTGATGAGGATGTTGCAGCCGCCCACCACCATCATCGAAAGGCAATTCACCGTGAGCGAGAAGATGTGGTAGAGCGGCAGCGCGGTGATGATCCTCGGCTGCTCCTCGCCGATCGCGGGCGCGAGCCAGACGCGGTATTGCAGCAGCGCCGCGATCACGTTCCTGTGGGTGAGCACCGCCCCCTTGGACACGCCCGTGGTGCCGCCGGTGTACTGCAGGTAGGCGATGTCCTCGTGCCCGAGCGGCGGCGTCGCGAGCGGCTTGCCCGCCCCCTCGGCGAGCGCATCGCCCATGCGGACCGCGCCGGGCAGGTCGAAGGCCGGCACCATCTTCTTCACGTTGCGCACGACGAAATTGACGATCAGGCCCTTCACGCCGAGCATCTCGCCCAGCGAAGTCACCACCACGTGCTTCACCGGCGTCTTCGCCAGCACCTCCTGCAGGGTGGCTGCGAAGTTCTCCAGGATCACGATCGCCTCCGCCCCGGAGTCCTTGAGCTGGTGCTCGAGCTCGCGCGCGGTATAGAGCGGGTTCACGTTCACCACCGTCATGCCGGCGCGCAGGACGCCGAACATCGCCACCGGGTACTGCAGGCAGTTGGGCATCATGATCGCAACCCGCGCGCCCCTGGCGAGGCCCTGCGACTGCAGCCAGGCGCCGAACCTGCGCGAGCTTTCTTCGAGGGCGCCGAAGCTGATCGTCTTGCCCATGCAGTGGAAGGCGTCGCGCTCGCGGTACCTCGCGATGCTCGCGTCGAACAGCGCCACCAGCGACGCGTACTCGCGCACGTCGATGTCGGCGGGCACGCCCTTCGGGTAGGACTTCAGCCAGATGCGTTCCATGTCTCCTCCCACATGGCAGCGCCGCGCCCGGGGCGGGGCGGCGGCGCGATTATCGCCTATTATCCGCGGCCGGCACGCCCCGCAGGAGACCCCGATGATCGAGCTGCTTTCCAACCCCGAAGCCTGGATCGCCTTCGCCACCCTGACCGCGCTGGAACTCGTGCTCGGGATCGACAACATCATCTTCATCTCGATCCTGGTGGACAAGCTGCCGCCGCGCGAGCGCGAGCGGGCGCGCCGCATCGGCCTCGCCGCCGCGATGTTCATGCGCATCGGCCTGCTGCTGGTGTTGTCGTGGATCATCGGGCTGACCGAGCCCCTCTTTTCCGTCCTCGGCCAGTCGTTCGCCGGGCGCGACCTGATCCTCGCGGGTGGGGGGCTGTTCCTGCTGTGGAAGGCGGTGAAGGAGATCCACCAGCTGCTCGAGGGCGTCGAGGGCGAGCGCTCGGCGCGCGTGGGCGCGACCTTCGGCGCAGTGGTCGGCCAGATCATGCTGGTGGACCTGGTGTTTTCTCTGGACTCGATCATCACCGCGGTGGGCATGGTGCCGTGGATCGAGGTCATGGTGGCCGCGGTGATCGCGTCGGTGGCCCTGATGATGCTGTTCGCCGGCCCGATCGGCCGCTTCGTCTCGGCGCACCCGACGATCAAGATGCTCGCGCTCGCCTTCCTGGTGGTGATCGGCGTGGTGCTGATTGCGGCCGGCTTCCAGCACGAGGTGCCGAAGGGCTACGTCTATTTCGCCATGGCGTTCTCGGTCGCGGTCGAGCTGCTCAACATCCGCCTGCGCAGGCGCGCCGCGAAGCCGGTCTCGCTGCACGAGCCCTACACGCGCGAGGAGCCCGTCGCCGCGCCCGCGGCGCGCGAGGACCGGCCGAGCTAGCGGCGTAGCCCCGCAACCTGGCGAGCGGCCGGCTTCAAGCCCTGGCGCTCGAGGCGGTGCGGGCGCCGGTTGCGGCGCCGTAGGCGGCGACCAGCCCCTCGGGGTCGAGCGGCGCGCTGGTGAAGTAGCCCTGCATGAGGTCGCAGCCGAGCTCGGCGAGGCGCTGCGCGACCGCGACGTCCTCGACGCCCTCGGCCACCACCACCAGCCCCAGCTCGTGCGCGAGGTGGATGAGCGAGCGCACGATGCGCTCGTGCTGCGGCACGCGAGCCATGTCGCTGACGAACGAGAGGTCGATCTTCATCTCGTCGAAGGGCAGGGTGGCGAGGTAGTTCATGGACGAGTAGCCGGTGCCGAAGTCGTCGATCGCCAGGCGCACGCCGAGCGCCTTGAGGCGCGCAAAGTTCCCAGCGATCGCGTCGCCGGCGCCGATCACCGCGGTCTCGGCCACCTCGATCACCAGGCGCTCGCCGGGCAGGCCCCAGGTGCGCAGCGCGCGGTCCACGAAGTCGGGCAGGTCGCGCTCGCGCAGGTTGTGCGCGGTCAGGTTCACGCCGACGCGCAGGTCCAGGCCCCGCGCGCGGAACTCCGCGCAGTGGCGCAGCGCATTGTTGAGCACCCACCAGGTGATCTCGTTCGCAAGCCCCGCCGAGTCGGCCACCGCGATCGCCTTGCCGGGCGGGACCATGCCGAGCACGGAGTCGTTCCAGCGCAGCAGGCTCTCGACGCCGACGATCCTGCGGTCGGCGAGCCGCACCTGGGGCTGGAACGCGAGCGCGAGCGTGCTCGACTCGATCGCGGCGCGCAGCCGCCCCTCGTGCAGCAGCAGCTCGGTGTGCGGTTCTTCCTGCTGCTCGCTGTAGACGGCGATGCGCCCGGCCGTGTCGCGCGCCGAGAGGCACGCCACCTTGGCGCGCTGCAGCAGCGAGGCCGCGCTGCGCCCGTGCTCGGGGAAGAGCGCGATGCCGACCGAGGGCTTGGCGTAGACGTCGGTGTCGGTGGAGCGCAACGGCGCCGTGAGCGTGCGCAGCGTCTTCTGCGCCGCGAGGTTCGCCAGCCCGGCGCCGTCCACGGGATCGAGCACGCAGGCGAACTCGTCGCGCCCGATCTCGCCCAGCAGGTCCTGCGGACGCAGCACGTCGCTCTTCATCCGGCCGAAGATGCGCGCGCGCACCGCGTCGCCGGCCTGGAAGCCCCACACGCCGTCGATGCGCGCGATGACCCCGCAGTCCACGTAGATCACCGCGAGGCGGTGGCCGTCGGCAGCGGATGCCTCGATGCGCTCGCGCAGGCGCTCCACGAACGGCACGTAGTCGGGCATCAGCTCGGCACCCGCGGGCTCGCGCCGCCGCGCCGCCGCCACCGCCGCCGCGATCACCGCGTATTGCAGGCTCGCAAGGCGCGCCACCGCCGCGAGCGCCCCCTCGCAGCGCACCGTGTCCTTGCCGTAGGCGCGCAGCGCGCCCGCGCCGAGGATCTCCTGGAGCGGCAGGCAGTCGCGCTGGATGCGTGCGGTCGGCTCTTCCGGGTTGACCGATGCCGCCCACGCCGTCAGCCCGGCGACCAGCCGATCGCGCGTCAGCTCGCCGCGCGAGAGCGTCTCCAGGATCGCCTTCTGCGGCTCCGACATCACCGCCTGCAGCAGCGGCAGGAAGAACTGGTTGGTGGCGTCGGCGAGCAGTTTCTCGCGCCGCACCGGCGCGAGCACTTCGGGCGCGGCTTCGCAGATCGCCCTGCCTAGCGCATTGAGGCGCGCGAGCGTCGCATCGTCCACGCCGAGCTCTTCCAGCAGCCGGGCGAGCGCCTGCGCAGTGAGCAGGGGCTCGCCCGAGTGCAGCCCGCCGGCGGGCCGGGCGGGGCTCACAGGAAGAATTCCCGCGGGTCGATCTCGACCTTGCCGTGCTCGAGCGTGCGGCGGATGCGGTAGGGCTCGTCAGCGCTCGCCTTGGGCTCCTTGACGAGGTCGAGGATCTTGTGCGGCCGCAGCGGCCGGCCCTCGGCGTCCATGATCACCATGACGCGCGGCTGCAGCCTGCGCACCAGGTTCTGCGCGATCACCACGCCGATCTCGCCGGTGTTCAGTTCCACCACCGCGCCCACGGGGAACACGCCGATGCACTGGATGAACTGCTCGACCAGCGCCGGGTGGAACTGCGCGCCGCGCCCCCTGAAAAGCAGGTTCAGCGCGTTCGACGGCGACATCTGCTCGGCGTACGGGCGCGGCATGGTGAGCGCGTCGAACGTGTCCACGATCCCCGCGATCGAGCCGACCAGGCCGATCTCCGCGCCCTTCAGGCCCTTCGGATAGCCGCTGCCGTCGTGGCGCTCGTGGTGCAGCAGCGCGAGCCCCGCGAGGTCGGCGGGCAGGCCGGGCGTGTTGCGCAGCACCTCCGCCGAGAGCTGCACGTGGGTGCGCGCCACCTTGAGCTCGGCGGCGTTGAGCTTGCCGCGCTTCTCGAGCAGCTCGTTCGGCAGCTTCACCTTGCCGATGTCCTGCAGCAGGCCGAGCAGGCCGAGGGTGTCGAGGCGCTCGCGCGGCAGCTGCAGGAAGCGCCCGAACACCAGCATGTAGATCGAGACGTCGAGCGCGCGGCTCGCCACCTGGCTGCTCTTCTCCAGCATGCGCGTGAGCAGCATCATGGCGTCGGGGTTTCGCACGATGCTGTCGGTGACGCGCGACACCGCCTCGCGCAGCTTCGGCCCCTCGATCACGTTGCCGATCTGCACCGCGCGGATCATGTCCTCGATGAGCGCGCGCGTCTCGGCGTAGGCGGCGCGCGCGGCCGGCAGCTCGGCCTCGACGCTGGCCTTCTCGGCGTAGGCGGTGTCGCCGCGCACCTGCTCGGGGCGCGCGCTCGAGATGGTGCCGGTCGCGTGCATGATCGCCACCGTGCCCGCGTCCGAGCGCTCGGGATCGACGTAGACCTTCTTGCACAGCTGCTGCAGCAGCTCCATCTGCCTGTCGGTCTTGAGCAGGAAGCCCTGGAAGGTGAACGGCGTCTCGGTCCATGGCCGGTCGAGCTGGACCACGAACATGCCGAACTTCAGCTGCGAGACGGGAATTTCCCTGTACATGCGGGAGCCGGGGCGCTCGTCAAAATGACGGATTTTCCGCCCGGCGGCCGGTTCCCGGCAACCGCCGCGCGCGACTGTCAGAAACTGTCAGCGATGCCGAAATTTCGCCTTGCGCTTGGCGACGAAGGCGGCCATGCCTTCCTTCTGGTCCTCCAGCGCGAAGGTGGCGTGGAACAGCCGCCGCTCGAAGCGCACGCCCTCGGCGAGCGTGGTCTCGTAGGCGCGGTTGACGGCCTCCTTGGCCATCATCGCCACCGGCAGCGAGTAGGAGGCGACTTTCTCGGCCACGGCGAGCGCCTCGCCCAGGAGCTTGTCGGCGGGCACCACGCGCGACACCAGGCCGGCGCGCTCGGCTTCGGCCGCGTCCATCATGCGCGCGGTGAGGATCAGGTCCATCGCCTTCGCTTTCCCGACCGCGCGCGGCAGGCGCTGCGTGCCGCCCGCGCCGGGGAAGGTGCCGAGGTTGATCTCGGGCTGGCCGAAGCGCGCGCTCTCTGCCGCGATCACGATGTCGCACATCATCGCCAGCTCGCAGCCGCCACCGAGCGCATAGCCCGCCACCGCGGCGATCACGGGCTTTCTCACGCTGCGCAGGTGCTCCCAGTCGCGCGTGATGTAGTCGGACTTGTAGGCGTACATGAAGTCGTAGTCCTTCATCGCGCCGATGTCGGCGCCGGCGGCGAACGCCTTGTCGTTGCCGGTGATGACGATGGCGCCGATGCCGTCGTCGGCGTCGAACCCCGCGAGCGCCGCGCCCAGCTCCTGCATGAGCGTGGCGTTCAGCGCGTTCATCTGCCTGGGCCGGTTCAGGGTGATGAGCGCGACGCGCCCCTTCACCTCGGTGCTTATGAATTCATAGCTCATGAAAACTCCTTCAGGTCTTGCGCTCGCGCGCCTTCATGCTCGAGAGCGGCAGCACGTCCTTGGCGACAAAGCGCTTGCGTCCCGGCTCCACGGCGGCGAGCGCCTCGGCCGGGGCCATGGTCTCGAGGCAGCGCCGGGCGAGGTCCTGGTACTGGCGCGTCGCGTCGCGCTTCCAGGCGATCTCGGCCTCGCGCAGCTCGCGCACGATCCTCGCCGGGATTCCGGCGACGAGGGTGCGCGCCGGCACCTCGAACTCCGCCTTGACGAACGCCATCGCGGCGACGAACGCCGACTCGCCCACCACCGCGTTGTCGTTGATCACCGAATTGATGCCGATCAACGCATCGCGCTTGACCACGCAGCCGTGCAGCACCGCGCCGTGGCCGACGTGCGCGTCGTCCTCGACCACCAGGTCGCGGTCCGGGAAGGCGTGCAGCACGCAGCCGTCCTGGATGTTGACGCCCTCGCCCACCACGATGCGGCCGAAATCGCCGCGCAGGCTGGCGCAGGGGCCGACATAGACGCGCGGCCCGACGATGACGTCGCCGATCAGCACCGCGCTCGGGTGCACGAACGCCAGCGGATGCACCACCGGCGTGATGCCGTCGAGCGAATACACCTTGGGCATGGGCGCATTCTATCGTCCGCGGTGTAAGATTTCCGGCCCCAATCCGGATCCTTCCCATGAACGCATTCCCCCTCGAACCGGTCGAGAAGGCGCCGCTCGCCGAGCTGCGCAGGCTGCAGCTCGAGCGCCTGAAGTGGTCGCTGCACCACGCCTACGACAAGGTGCCGCACTACCGCAAGAAGTTCGACGCCGCGGGCGTGAAGCCGGACGACTGCCGCACGCTCGCGGACCTCGCGAAATTCCCGTTCACCACCAAGGCCGACCTGCGCGAGACCTACCCCTTCGGCATGTTCGCCGTGCCGATGGACAAGGTGGTGCGCATCCACGCCTCCAGCGGCACCACCGGCAAGCCGACGGTGGTCGGCTACACCGCGAAGGACATCGACACCTGGTCCAACCTCATGGCGCGCTCGATCCGCGCCGCGGGCGCGCGTCCCGGCGACAAGGTGCACGTCGCCTACGGCTACGGCCTGTTTACCGGGGGCCTTGGCGCGCATTACGGCGCCGAGCGCCTGGGCCTGGTGACGATCCCGCTCTCGGGCGGCATGACCGAGCGCCAGGTGCAGCTGATCGAGGACTTCAAGCCCGAGATCATCATGGTGACGCCCTCCTACATGCTGGCGATCGCCGACGAGATGGAGCGCCAGGGCCTGGACCCGAGGAAGTCGTCGCTGCGCATCGGCATCTTCGGCGCCGAGCCCTGGACCAACGAGATGAGGAAGTCCATCGAGGCGCGCACCAGCCTCTCGGCGATCGACCTCTACGGGCTGTCGGAGGTGATGGGGCCGGGCGTGGCGCAGGAGTGCGCCGAGACCAAGGACGGCCTCACCATCTGGGAAGACCACTTCTTCCCGGAGATCGTGGACCCGCAAAGCGGCAAGGTGCTGCCCGAGGGCGAGATGGGAGAGCTCGTCTTCACCTCGCTCACCAAGGAGGCGCTGCCGGTCGTGCGCTACCGCACGCGCGACCTCACGCGGCTGCTCCCGGGGACCGCGCGCACCATGCGCCGCATGGAGAAGATCACGGGGCGCTCGGATGACATGCTGATCATCCGCGGCGTGAACCTGTTCCCGTCGCAGATCGAGGAACTGATCCTGAAGCAGCCGGAGCTCGCGCCGCACTACGTGCTGGAGCTCTCCAAGGACGGGCCGCTGGACCACCTGACGGTGCTGGTGGAGCTCGCGCCGGGGGCGGCCGATGCGGGCTCCGCGGCGAAGCTGCAGCACAACATCAAGAGCTTCATCGGCGTCTCGACCGACGTGCGCATCGTGCCGCTCTCGAGCATCGAGCGCTCGATCGGCAAGGCAAAGCGCGTCGTGGACAAGCGGCCGAAATGAAAGGGGGGCTCCCGCAAGTCGCGTCCGCCCCCCTTCGGATCCGCTTCCCGCGGTGAGCGCAAGATCCGGATGGAACCGCGCCCGGCGCGCGGGCACGATGCGGGCATGGACATGACCCTCCCGATCGAAAGCCGGGCGCGCGCGTATCTCGATGAGCGCCGCGGCGAGCGCGTCACGCTCGGGCGCCTCGCGCGCGCCGTCGGCGCAAGCCCCTTTTACCTGCAGCGCCGCTTCAAGGAGGCCTTCGGCCTCTCGCCCGGCGACTACCAGCGCGAGCTGCGCCTGGAGGACGCCAAGCGCGCGCTCGCCAACGGCAGCCGCGTGACCGACGCGGTGTTCGAGGCGGGCTACGGCTCGGTGTCGCGCTTCTACGAGAAGGCGGCGCGGCGCCTCGGCATGGCGGCGCGCGCCTACCGCGCCCGCGGCAAGGGGCTGCGCATCGCATACGCCACCTTTTTCTTCCCGATCGGGAAGATTCTGCTCGCAGCCACCCCGCGGGGCCTGTGCGCGGCGAAGCTGGGCGAGGACGCGGCGAAGCTCGAGAGCCTGCTCGCCGAGGAGTTCAGCGAGGCGCAACTGGTCGAGGACCGCGCCGCGCTCGAGCCGGCGGCGCGGGCGGTGCGCGCCTACCTCGCGGGCGGCGACTCGCTCGCCCGGCTGCCGCTGGATGTGCGCGGCACGGTGTTCCAGCTCCGCGTCTGGGAGGCGCTGCGGGCGATCCCGCGCGGCCAGACGCGCAGCTACTCCGAGATCGCGCGCGCGATCGGGGCGCCGCGCGCCGTGCGCGCCGTGGGCAGCGCGTGCGGGGCGAACCCCGTGGCGCTCGCGATCCCCTGCCACAGGGCGCTGCGCGCCGACGGCAGCCTGGGCGGCTATGCCTGGGGCCTCGCGCGCAAGGCGCGCCTGCTGGAGCTTGAATTGTCGGGTGCCACGCGCCGCGCGCGCCGGCGCGTGCCGGCCGCCGGACGCTCGCGGCCGAACCGCCCCGGCGCCCGCTAGCGTTGCGAGCTCAGGACTTCGCGCGCCTCGCGGCGCTCGCCGCGATCTGGGGCGCGGCGTTCATCTTCATGCGCGTGGCGGCGCCGGCGCTCGGCGCCATCTGGACCGCCGAGCTGCGCGTGCTGCTCGGCGGCCTCGCGGTGCTCGCCTGGCTGCGCCACTCCGGCTTCGAGCCCGAGCTGCGCCGGCACGCGCGCTTTCACCTGCTGATCGGCGGCGTCAACATCGCGCTGCCGTTCAGCCTCTACGCCTACGCCGCGATCCACGCGCCGGCGTCGCTGCTCGCGATCCTGAACGCCACCTCGCCGATGTTCGCGCTGGTGTGGAGCGCGGCCTTCGGCGACGAGCGTGTCACCGCGCGCAAGCTCGCGGGGCTCGCGCTCGGCGCCGCGGGCGTGTGGCTGATCGCGCGCCCCGACGCGGCCGCGGCGGCCGGGCCGCAGTTCGGCTGGGCGGTGGCGGCGGCGCTCGGCGCCTGCTGCGCCTACGGCGTCACGGGCGTGCTGATGAAGCGCTTCTCGAGCGGCGCCTCGGCGCGCGGCATGGCCGCGGGCAACCAGCTTGCCGCGGCGCTTGTGCTCGCGCCGCTCCTGCCCTTCGCGCTGCCTGCGGCCGCGCCCTCGGCGCTCGCGCTGGCCAACGTGCTCGCGCTTGCGCTGCTCGCGAGCGGGGTCGCGTTCCTGCTCTACTTCCGCCTGATCGAGGACGTCGGCGCGACGCGCGCGCTCACGGTCACTTTCCTCATACCGCTCTTCGGCGTGCTGTGGGGCTGGCTGTTCCTCGGCGAGACGCTGCCGCCGCTTGCCCTCGGCGGCGGCGCGCTGGTGGTGCTGGGAACCGTGCTCGTCACCAGCCGCGGCGGCTGAGCGCCCCCGGACCTCCCGCAGCGCACTTTCGCCGCGGGCGGTATCCTTCGCGCTGCGCGTCTCAAGGGGACAGGAGAATGGAACTCGAAAAAATGTGGTACGAGGCCTCGCCCTTCATCTACACGGCCGCGGGCGGGTTCCTGATCGGCAGGGGAGGCTCGGCGCTGCTGATCATCTCGGGCATCCTGCTGCTCACCGCGGGCGGCACCATCATGACGCTGCGCCGCCGCTACACGCTGCGCGCGCGCGACGAAAACCAGAAGGCGCAGGCGAAGCCGGCGGCGCGCCGCCGCTAGCGCCGCGGAAAATCGGCGTCCGGAAAATCGGGAAAAGGGCTCTGACCCCAATTTTCCCGATTTTCCGCCTACCGGTCGTAGAGCTTGACCAGCGCCGCGGTGTCGAGCTCGGTATGGCCGAGGTGCGCGAGCATGCGGTACAGCGTCAGCGCCTCGGCCATCATCGGCGTCGGCGCCTTGAGCACCCCGGCGAATTCGTTCACCATCTCCAGGTCCTTGAGCAGCTGCCGCACGTAGCCGAGCGGCGTGAAGTCGCGCCGCGCCATCCGCGGGTAGAGGTTCTTCAATAGCGACCCATCGGCGTGCCCGCCGGCGAGGCACTCGGGCAGGCGCGCTGCGTCGATGCCGGCTGCCTCCGCCAGCACCACGGCCTCGGCCATCACCGCGTGGCCGCAGCCTACGATGAGCTGGTTGAGCATCTTCGCCACCATGCCGGCGCCCGAGGGGCCCATGTGCGTGAAGCGGCCCGCGATGTCGGCAAATAGCGGCCGCGCGCGCTCGATCTCGGCGGCCTCGCCCCCGGCCATCACCGTGAGCGTCCCGGAGCCCGATGCAGGAGGCCCGCCCGAGACCGGCGCGTCGATCCAGCCGCAGCCGGTCGCCTCGCGCAGCTTCTTGGCGAGCGCCCTGCATTTGTCGACCTTGATGGTGGAGAAGTCGATCACGAGCTGCGGCGGCCTGACTGCCGAGGCGACGCCCTGGTCGCCGAACGCGGCCTGCTCCACCGCTTCGTTGGTGGGCAGGTTGAGAAGCACGAGGTCGGCGCCGCGCGCCGCATCCGCCGGCGAGCTGGCCGCGCCCGCGCCCGCCTGCACGGCGGCGGCGATTCTCTCGGGCACGATGTCGCAGGCGCGCACCGGGTAGCCGAGGGACAAGAGGCGCTTCGCCATCGGCAGGCCCATGAGGCCGACCCCTACGTAGCCGATTTTCATTTTCGCGGTCATTCGCTACCCCATGTCGTAGATGCGGATGGCATTGTCGTGGAAAAAAGCGCGTTGCTCGGCCGCCGACAGGTCGTGCACGATGGCGCGCATCCCGGTGACGATCGCATCGAACGTGCCGCACAGGCCGTCCACCGGGAAGTTGCTCGCGAACATCGCGCGCTCGACGCCGAAGCGCTCGATCGCGGCGAGCACCACCTCGCGATTCGATTCCGCGGTCCATGGCTTGCCCGGCTGGCCGAGCCCCGAGATCTTGATCGCCACGTTCGGGCAGGCGGCAAGCCCGGCGAGCGCTTTCTTCCATCCGGCGATGCCCTCGGCGCCGCGGTCGGCGGGAAGCCCCGCGTGATCGAGGATGACGCGCGCATCGGGATGCGCGCGCGCAAGCTGCGCCGCCTCCCCGAGCAGCGCCCACGGCGCCTGCAGGTCGAAGCGCAGGCCGCGGCGCGCGAGCTCCGCGAACCCGGCCCGCCAGCGCGCCTCCAGCACCTGCCCGGGGCGCGGCTTGTGCCGGATGCCGCGCACGAAGTCGAATTGCGCCAGGCCGTCGAGCGTCGCTGCGAGGTCGTCGCGGTCGAGCCAGGCCTGTGCCACCGCCACCGTCGGAAAGCCGGTCTCGCGGCGCAGGCGCCCGACGTAGCGCATCTCGCCCAGCGCATCGCGCGGGTTCCACTCGGTCTCGACGTACACCGTCTTCACGATGCGGTGCGGCCGCGCGTCGGCGAAATAGTCCGCCGGCAGGTACGGGCGCCTGAGCGCCGAGTAGTCGCCGTAGCGGAACGGAATCGGCGGCTGGTCGCACAGCCACGGGTGGTAATTGACGCGCGGGTCCCAGAAGTGCTGGTGCGCGTCGACGATCGGGAAGTCCTCTTGCACCGCGCGCAATCGTACCGCGGCCATCGCGTAGAATCCGGCGCTCGTTCGCAGTCCCGATGGCCGCCTACTCGAACCTGTTCCGAGCGCTCGACGTCCACGGCGTGCGGCTTCCGAACCGCATCCTCATGGGATCGATGCACACCGGGCTCGAGGCGCGCCCCGACGGCCTGCAGCGCCTGGCGGCGTTCTACGCCGAGCGCGCGCGCGGCGGCGCCGCGCTCATCGTCACCGGCGGCTTCTCGCCCAACGACGCGGGCGGCCTCGGCCCGCACCGCACGCAGGTGTCCACGCCCGAGGACCGCGAGCGGCACCGCGTGATCCCGCGCGCGGTGCACGAGGCGGGCGGCCGCATCCTGCTGCAGCTGCTGCATTCCGGGCGCTACGGCTACCACAAGGCGATCGTCGCGCCCTCGGCGCTGAAGAGCGCGATCAATCCCGATTCGCCGCGCGAGATGACCGCAGGCGAGATCGAGCAGACGGTCGCCGACTTCGTGAACGCCGCGCGCCTGGCCCAGGAGGCGGGCTACGACGGCGTCGAGGTGATGGGCTCGGAGGGCTACCTGATCACCCAGTTCCTCGCGCTGCGCACCAACCAGCGGCGCGACGAATGGGGCGGCAGCCTCGAGAACCGCATGCGCTTCGCCTGCGAGATCGTGCGCCGCACGCGCGCCGCGACCGGCGCAGGCTTCATCATCGTATTCCGCATCTCGGCGCTCGACCTGGTGGAAGGCGGCCTGACGGGCGACGAGGTCCTGCAGGTCGCGCAAGCCGTGGAGCGCGCGGGCGCCTCGATCCTCAACACCGGCATCGGCTGGCACGAGGCGCGCATTCCGACGATCGCGCAGGCGGTGCCGCGCGCGGGCTTCGCGTGGGCGGCGCGGCGCCTGAAGCAGGCGGTGAAGATCCCCGTGGTGGCCTCCAACCGGATCAACGCGCCGGAGGTCGCCGAGGAAATCCTCGCGCGCGGCGACGCCGACATGGTGTCGCTTGCGCGCGCGATGCTTGCGGATGCCGAGTTCGCCGCCAAGGCAAGAGCCGGCGACCGCGCCGGCATCAACATCTGCATCGCCTGCAACCAGGCCTGCCTCGATCATTACTTCATCGGCCAGCCGGCGAGTTGCGTGGTCAACCCGCGCGCCGGGCGCGAGACCGAGCTCGTCTATGCGCCGGCGGCGAAGCGCAAGCGCGTCGCGGTGGCGGGCGGCGGTCCCGCGGGCCTTTCGTGCGCCGCGGTGGCGGCCGAGCGAGGCCACGAAGTAACGCTCTTCGAGCAGGCCGAGGAGCTCGGCGGCCAGTTCAACCTCGCCAAGCGCGTACCGGGCAAGCAGGAGTTCGCCGAGTCGGTCGCCTATTACGGCGAGCGCCTGCGGCGCGCCGGCGTGACCGTCCTGCTCGGGCGCGCCGCCGGCGCCGAGGAGCTCGCGCGGTTCGACGAGATCGTGCTCGCCACGGGCATCGAGCCCCGCAAGCCCGCGATTCCGGGAATCGGGCATCGCAGCGTGGTCGGCTACGCCGATGTGCTCTCCGGCCGCGCCAAGGCCGGCGCGAACGTCGTCATCCTGGGCGCGGGCGGCATCGGCTTCGACGTGGCGCTCTATCTCCTGGAACGCAGCCAGCGTCCGCAGCTCGACGCGCACGCGTTCGCGCGCCACTGGGGGATCGACGAGACGCTCGCCGCCGCCGGCGGCCTCGATCCCGGGGGAATGCCCGCCGCGCGCCCCGCGCATCGAATCACCATGCTCAAGCGCTCGGCCGGGCCCTTCGGCCAGGCGCTCGGCCGCACCACCGGCTGGGTGCACCGCGCCGAGCTCGCGCGCAACGGCGTCGCACAGGTGAAGGGCGTCGAGTACCGGCGCATCGACGACGCCGGCGTGCACGTCGCGGTCGACGGCGCCGAGCGCGTCTTCCCCGCCGACACCGTGATCGTGTGCGCCGGGCAGGAGCCGCAGCGCGAGCTTGCGGCCGCCCTCGAGCGCCGCGGCCGCACGCCGCACCTGATTGGCGGCGCGCGGCTCGCTTCCGAGCTTGACGCCAAGCGCGCCATGCTCGAGGGCGCGGAGCTTGCCGCGCGCCTCTAGGCGCCGGGGACAGGTCTCGTGTTGTCCGTTGATTCCTTTGCAAATTCTTCTCTCGAGCGGGGTCTGTCCCCGGTAAACTAGGGGCGTGGGTACGGTGGTCGCACTGGCGGGGCAGTTCGGCGGCGCGAAGCTCGCCGACGGCCTGCACCGGCTGCGCGGCGACAGGTTCGCCGCGGTGGTCAACACCGGCGACGACTACGAGCACCTGGGCCTCGCGTTCTCGCCCGACCTCGACACCATGCTCTACACGCTGGCCGGGCTCGCGAACCCCGCCGCCGGATGGGAGCCCGCGGGCGAGAGCTACGCCCTTGCCGGCATGCTCGGGACGCTCGGCGGCTACCACGGCGCCAAGCTCGGCGACAAGTCGCTCGCGGCGCCGATCCTGCGCACCGAGGGGCTCGCCGCGGGCCGCAGGCTCACCGCGATCACGCGAGACTTCGCGCGCAACCTCGGCATCGCCGGGCGCGTGCTGCCGATGAGCGACGACCCGGTTCGCACCCACGTGCTCACCGACGACGGCGCAATCACCTTCCACGAGTATTTCATGCAGCTCGGCTGCGAGCCCGAGGTGCGCGGCTTCCAGTACGCCGGCGCCGACGCCGCGCGCATCCCGGAGGAGGTGATCGCGGCGCTCGACGCGCCCGACCTCGAGGCGGTGGTGATCTGCCCCGCCAATCCCTTCCACAGCATCCGGCCGATCCTGGAAGTGCCGGGAATGCGCGAGCTCTTGCGCCAGCGCGGCGCGCCGGTGATCGCGGTGACGCCGATCGTCGGCGGCAAGGCGCTCAAGGGCTCGGCCGGCAAGATGATGCGCGAGCTGGGGCTGGAGGTGTCGGCGCGGCGCGTGGCGCTCGAGTACCTGCGCGTGGTGGACGGCTTCGTCATCGACGGCGAGGACGAGGTGCTCGCCGACGGCATCGTCGCGAGCGGCATCGAGGTGCTGCTCGCGCACACCGTGATGCGCACGGTCGAGGAGCGCGTGGCGCTCGCGCGCAGCGTGCTCGACTTCGCGCAGGCGCTGCGCGACCGCAAGGCGCTCGAAGCCGTGGAATAGCGCACCGTGGATGCCGCCGCGCCGCAGGCCATGACCGCAGCGCAAGGCGCGGCGCTGTTCGCGCGCATCGCCGGCAACATCGGGCGCGTGATGCGCGGCAGCCACGACGCGGTGAGAAAGCTCCTCGCCGCGTTCGCCTCGGGCGGGCACGTGCTGATCGAGGATTTTCCCGGCACCGGCAAGACCACCCTCGCCAAGAGCCTCGCCGCCTCGATCGGCGCGCGCTTCGCGCGCGTGCAGTTCACCCCGGACCTGCTGCCCTCGGACATCCTCGGGGTGTCGGTGTTCAACCAGAAGGAGCAGACCTTCGAATTCCGCGCCGGCCCGGTGTTCACCTCGATCCTGCTCGCCGACGAGGTGAACCGCGCCTCGCCGCGCACCCAGTCGGCGCTGCTCGAGGTGATGGCGGAAAGCCAGGTCTCGGTGGAGGGCCGCACGCACCCGATGGACGAGCTCTTCTTCGTGATCGCGACGCAGAACCCGGTCGAGTTCCGCGGCACCTACCCGCTGCCCGAGGCGCAGATGGACCGCTTCGCGATGTGCCTCGCGCTCGGCTACCTCCAGCCCGAGGTCGAGGCCGAGGTGCTCGCGGCGCAGGACCTCGGCCACCCGCTCGCGGCGCTCGGGCCCGCGGCGAGCCGCGAGGAGGTGCTCGCGCTGAAGGCGCGCGTGCGCGAGGTGCGCATGGCCGACGAGCTGCGCCGCTACGTGGTGGAGCTGGTGCGCCGCACGCGCGCAGCGCCGCAGGTGCAGCTCGGCTGCGGCCCGCGCGCCTCGCTCGCGCTCGCGCACGCGGCCAAGGCGCTGGCGCTTTTCGACGGCGAGGAGTACGTGCGCCCGGACCACGTCCAGGAGCTCGCGGTGCCGGTGCTCGCGCACCGCATGGTGCTCGATCCGCAGGCGAAGTTCGCGGGCGCCTCGGCCGCGGCGCTCGTCGCCGAGATCCTCCGCGAGGTGCCGGTGCCGGCGTGAGGCGCTTGCTCTACGCCGGGCTGCGCTTTTTCAGCGCGCTCGACCACTGGCTGCGCGAGCGCCTGACGCCCGCCGGCTGGGTGGTGCTCGGCGCGGCGGGCGCCGCGGGCGCCGCCGGCCTCGACACCAACCGCACCCTCACCTATCAGGCGTTCGGCTTCCTCGCCGCGCTGCTCGCCCTCGCCTGGCTGGCGAGCCTCGCATTCCGAGCGCGCGTCGAGGCCAGGCGCGAGCTGCCGCGCTACGCCACGGCGGGCGAGCCGTGCAGCTATCGCGTGACGCTGGTCAACCGCGGCCCGCGCGCGCTCGAGGGCGTGCGGGTCGGCGAGCGCTTCGCCGACCCGCGGCCCGCGTTCGAGGCCTGGCGCCGCGCGCGCGAGCCGGGCGAGGAGCGGCGCAACTGGTGGGACCGCAACACCGGGTACTTCCGCTGGCGCTGGCTGATCGAGCAGCGCCTGCCGAAGGACGCGCACGCGGCGCAGCTGCCCAGGCTCGCGCCCGGGGAGCGGCAAAGTGTAAAGCTTGGCTTTACAGTTCGCCGCCGTGGACGCATCGCCCTGTCCGGGCTGACGCTCGGGCGCGCCGAGCCTCTGGGACTCGTGAAGGGCCTCGCGCGCGTGCCGCTCGAGGCGCACCTGATCGCGCTCCCGAAGCGCTACCGGCTGCCCGATCTCGCGCTGCCGGGCAGGCGCAGGTTCCAGCCCGGCGGCGTGTCGCTCGCCGCCTCGATCGGCGACTCGGAGGAATTCCTCGCCCTGCGCGACTACCGGCCGGGCGACCCGCTGCAGCGCATCCACTGGAAGAGCTTCGCGCGCACCGGCAAGCCGATCGTCAAGGACTACCAGGACGAATTCTTCGAGCGCCACGCGCTGGTGCTCGACACCGGCGGCGCGCACGACGAGCTCGAGGAAGCGGTCGCGCTGGCGGCGTCGTTCGTCTACACGCTCGACACGCACGAGTGCCTGCTCGATCTGCTGTTCGTCGGCGGCGAGGTGCGCGCCTACACCGCGGGTCGCGGGCAGATGCAGGCCGACCATATGCTCGAAGTGCTCGCAGGCGTCGCGGCGAGCGGGCCGCGCGAATTCGCGGCGCTCGCGCGCGCGGCGCTCGCCCGCCGCGCGAGCCTCTCGAGCGTGATTGCGATCCTGGTGGCCTGGGACGCCGAGCGGCGCGATTTCCTCGCCGCGCTGCGCTCATCCGGCGCCGAGCTGCGCGCGCTGCTCTTGTGCGCCAGGGACGCCGTCCCCGCCGACCTCCTGCCCGGGGTCGTCGCGCTGCACCCGGGAGAGATCGAAAAGGGGCTGCTGCGCCTGCGATGAGACACCGCGCCGCAAAAAGACCCGCATGATCATCCCGCCGTTCCTCGTCGGCGCGGCGCTCGTCTTCTGGGGCTGGCAGACGGACAACCTGGTTGCCGGCGCAGTGCTCGCGATCGCGCTGGAAGCGCCGCGGCGCATGACGCTGCGCTTCGACCTCGGCGCGCCCGAGCACTCGCGCATCGCCGACCTGGGCACGATCGGCTTCGTGGGAATCGCCGTGCTGCTCGCGTTCGATCGCGGCGTGGCGCGCGGCGTGCTCGCGGCCTTCGCGTGGCTGCCGCTCGCGCTCGCGCCGGTGCTCGCCGCGCAGATGCTTTCCGCGAGCGGCCGTATCCCGCTCTCGGCGCTGTTCCGCTACCTGAGGAAGCTGAAGCAGCGCGACCCGGCGGTGAACGACCCGCTCGTGGACGTGAGCGCGGTGTACCTGGCCGCGACCCTGCTCGCGGCGGGCATCTCGGGCGGCACCGGCCCGGCGTACTACGCGGGCGTCGTGCTCGCCGCAGCCTGGGAGCTCTTTGCGGCGCGGCCGCGGCACTCGAGCGCGCTCGCCTTCGCGGCGCTGCTCGGCGCAGCCGCCGCGCTCGGCCACGTCGTGCACCAGGCACAGGCGCACGTTCAGCTCCTCGTCGGCAACTGGATCACCGACTGGCACCTGCGCGGCCTGGACGCCGACCCCTACCGCAGCGCCACCGACATCGGCGCGCTCGGGCGGCAGAAGCAGATCGACACCATCGTCATGCGCGTGCACGCGCCGCGCGACGGCGCCGCGCGCCTGCGGCTGCTGCACCGCGCGAGCTACAACGCCTACTTCGGCACCTCGTGGCACGCGCGCGGCGCGCCCATGCAGGCGCTGCAATCCGGCGAGGGCGGCGCCACCTGGACGCTCGCGCCGCAGGAACCGCAGTGGCGCGCGCGCATCGTGACGCGCCTGGAGCGCGGCAGGATCCTGCTGCCGCTGCCCGCTGGCGCGACGCGCATCGAGGGGTTTCCCGCGTCGGTTGTGCGGCACAACGCCCTGGGCTCGGTGCACGCCGAGCTGGGCGGGGACTGGATCGAGTACCAGGCGGGCGCGGTGGAGGGCATCGCCGCCGGCTACTCCGCTCCGGGCGGCGGCGACCTCGTGATTCCGCCGTCGGAGCGCGCGACGTTCGAGTGGGCCGCGGACAAGCTCGGCCTGCGCGGCCTCGCCGCGGAGGAGGCGGCCAGGCGCGTGATCGCGCACTTCGCGGGCTTTTCCTACTCCATCTTCCGCGACCGGCCGCCGCCGCGCGGCGAGACGCCGCTCGGCGATTTCATGCTGCGCACGCGCGCCGGGCATTGCGAGTACTTCGCCGCCGCCACCACTCTGTTGCTGCGCGCGGCGGGCGTACCGGCGCGCTACGCCACGGGCTTCGCGGTCATGGAGTACAGCGCGCTCGAGGGCGCGTTCGTGGTGCGCGCGCGCCACGCGCACGCCTGGACGCGCGCCTGGCTCGACGGCCGCTGGGTGGAGATCGACACCACGCCCCCGTCGTGGTTCGACGAGGAGGAAAAGCTCGCCCCGGCGTGGCAGGGGCTCGCCGATTTGCTGCGCTGGGGCGCCTACCGCTGGTCGCAGCGCGAGGAATTCAAGCCGGGCGACGCCTGGTATTTCGTGCTGGCGGCGCTTGGCGCGGTGCTCGCCTGGCGGTTGCTGCGCGGGCGCCGCGTGATGCCCAAGGGCGCAGCCTCGCAGGCCGGCGCGACGCGCCGGCAGGGAGAAGATTCGGAGTTCTATGTGGTGGAACGCACGCTCGCCCCGCGCGAGCCGGGCGAGTCGCAGGTTGCATGGCTTGCGCGCATCGCCCCGGGCCTCGAGCCCGCGCGCGCCGCGCGCCTGCGCGATGCGCTCGAGCTGCACCTGCGCTACCGCTTCGACCCGGCGGGTCTGCCCCCGCCCGAGCGCGAGCGGCTCGCCGGCCTGTGCCGCGCGCTCGTGGCCGGCGCCGGAGCTGTGGCATAATGCCGGCCGCAGGATATTCAAGCAGTGAATCCGTACCCCCTTACCGCCGCGCAAGCGGCGTTCCTGGCGGAAGTCAGTTCCCTCTCTTGATCGTCGTGCCCGGCTCAGTCGCGCCCGGATTCGTCGCGACAATTGAGGAATGGAAATGACAATGGCAACCGGTACCGTGAAGTGGTTCAACGACTCCAAGGGCTTCGGCTTCATCAAGCCCGACGGCGGCGGCGAGGACCTGTTCGCGCATCACAGCGCGATCCAGATGAGCGGCTTCAAGACGCTCAAGGAAGGCCAGAAGGTCGAGTTCGAAGCGAAGCAAGGCCCCAAGGGCATGCAGGCGGCGAACATCAGGCCGATCTGAGTCTCACCGCTGCAAGAAAAAGCCCGCTTCGGCGGGCTTTTTGGTTTCTGGTGCCGGCTGACGGAATTGAACCGCCGACCAACTGATTACAAATCAGCTGCTCTACCCCTGAGCTAAGCCGGCCCGGCTGGCGATGTTACTTGACTCGGCGCAGCTTGGGCTTGCCGCCTTCGGGCTTGGTCGGGTCGGAAGGCGCGGGCAGCGCCGCGGGCGGCGCTTCCTGGGCGGCCGGCCGCAGCGGCTCGGCTTCGGCCTCGGCCTGCACCGCGGGCTTCGCGGCCTCGACGTCGAAGGTCATGCCGTGGCCGGTCTCGCGCGCATAGAGCGCGTACACCGCCGCCACCGGCACCGAGATCTGGCGCGCCACGCCCGCAAAGCGCGCCGAGAACTCGATCAGGTCGTTGCCCATCTGCAGCTTGTGCACCGCGGTCGGCGAGACGTTGAGCGTGATCTCGCCGTTCTTCACGTACTCGACCGGCACCTGGGCCCGCGAGTCCACCTTCACCGCGAGGTGCGGCGTGTAGCCGTTGTCCACGCACCACTCGTAGAGCGCGCGCAGCAGGTAGGGCTTGGTGGGAATCTCCGCGGACATTGGCGCTGTCGCTACTTGCGCATCACCTTTTCCGAGGGCGTCAGCGCCTCGATGAACGCCGGGCGCGAGAAGATGCGCTCGGCGTACTTCATGAGCGGCGCCGCCGGCTTGCCGAGCCTGATGCCGTAGCGGTCCAGGCGCCACAGCAGCGGCGCCACGGCCACATCCAGCATGCTGAACTCGTCGCCCAGCATGTACTTGGTCTTGGTAAAGAGCGGCGCCAGCTCCACCAGCCTGTCGGCGACGTGCTGGCGCGCGCGGTCCTCCTGCTTTTCCTTGCCCGACTCGAGCGCGTCGATCTGCGAGAACAGCTCCACCTCCATGTTGAACAGCATCAGCCGCGCGCGCGCGCGCATCACCGGGTCGGCAGGCATCAGCTGCGGGTGCGGGAAGCGCTCGTCGATGTACTCGTTGATGATGTTGGACTCGTACAGGACGAGGTCGCGCTCGACCAGCACCGGGAGGCGGTTGTACGGGTTCATCACCGCGATGTCCTCGGGCTTGTTGTACATGTCGACGTCGATCACCTGGAAGTCCATGCCCTTCTCGTAGAGCACGAACCGGCAGCGGTGGCTGAACGGGCAGGTGGTGCCTGAGTAGAGTTGCATCATGTTGCGCGGTCCTTCAAAGAGCAAAAAGCCGGGCGGCGCCCGGCTCTTCCCGGTTCGCGGGCGGCACGGCTACTTCACGTCGCGCCAGTATTCCTTCTTCAGGGCGTAGGTGAGCACGAACAGCACGCCGAGCACGAACAGCACGATGACGCCAATGATCCTGCGGTCGGCCGCCTTGGGCTCGCCCATGTAGACGAGGTAGTTCACCAGGTCGCGCACCGCGGCATCGTACTGCAGCGGGCTCATCGCGCCCTCGCTGAGCTGCGACCAGGCATGGTCGCGGCGCACGTGGCCGGCCTTGTCCCGCGTCTCCTCGATCTTCAGCGCGCGCTCGCCCTGCAGCGTCCAGAGCGCGTGCGGCATCGCCACCTGCGGGAACACGGCGTTGTTCCACCCCGTCGCGGTCTTCGGGTCGCGGTAGAAGGTGCGCAGGTAGGTGTAGAGCCAGTCGGCGCCGCGCGAGCGCGCGATCACAGTCAGGTCCGGCGGCGCGGCGCCGAACCATTCCTTGCCGTCCCTGGCGCTCATCGCGACCTTCATGGTGTCGCCCACCTTGTCGCCGGTGAGGATCAGGTTGTCGCGGATCTGCGCCTCGGTCAGGCCCAGGTCGGTGAGCCGGTTGTAGCGCATGAACTGCGCGCCGTGGCAGTTGAGGCAGTAGTTGACGAACAGCCGCGCGCCCGACTGCAGGCTCGCCATGTCGCGCGGGTCGATCGGCGCGCGGTCGAGGCGGTACCCGGTCTCGGCGCCCCATGCGAGGAGCGGCGCGGCAGCGAGGAGCAGGATCAGCTTTTTCATCGTGTTCGCTCCGCGCCTCACGTCGTCAGCCGCTCGGGCACCGGCTTGCACTTGTCCTTCGCCGTGTACCAGGGCATGAGGAAGAAGAAGAGGAAATACAGCACCGTGCACAGCCGCCCGACCCAGGTGGCGATGTCCTTGGTGTCGAGGAAGAAGGCGTCGAACCCGAACTGGCCCCACACCGTGGTCGGCTCGGTGCCGAGATAGCCGAGCACCAGGAACGCCACCACGAAGATCGCGAGCGGAGTCTTGTAGTAGGCGCCGCGGTAGCGGATCGACTTCGCCGCGCCGCGGTCGAGCCACGGCAGGAAAAACAGGATCAGCACCGCCACCCCCATCGCCAGCACCCCCGGGAACTGCGAGTTGAACAGCGGCGGCACCGCGCGCAGGATGGTGTAGTACGGCGTGAAGTACCACACCGGCGCGATGTGCGGCGGCGTCTTGAGCGGGTCGGCGGGGATGAAGTTGTTGTACTCGA
>CAZVHU010000023.1:0-28138 GCA_964627075.1 uncultured Enterobacteriaceae bacterium
CGGCGAGGAGACGGGGCTGCTCGAGTCGCTCGAGGGCAAGAAGGGCCAGCCGCGCTTCAAACCGCCGTTCCCGGCGAGCTTCGGCCTGTACGGCAAGCCGACCACGATCAACAACACCGAGACCTTCGCCGCGGTGCCCTGGATCATGCGCCATGGCGGCGACGCCTTCCTCGCGCTCGGCCGGCCAAATAACGGCGGCACCAAGCTGTTCTCGGTCACGGGCCACGTCAACCGCCCCGGCAACTACGAGGTGAAGCTCGGCACGCCGTTCGGAAAGCTCCTGGAGATGGCGGGCGGGGTGCGCGGCGGCAGGAAGCTCAAGGCCGTGATTCCCGGCGGCTCGTCGATGCCGGTGCTGCCCGCCGAGGTCATGATGGCGACCGACATGGACTACGACTCGATCGCCAAGGCGGGCTCGATGCTCGGCTCGGGCGCGGTGATCGTGATGGACGAGACCACCTGCATGGTGCGCGCGCTCGAGCGCCTGTCCTACTTCTACTACGAGGAGTCCTGCGGCCAGTGCACGCCCTGCCGCGAAGGCACCGGGTGGCTCTACCGCGTCGTGCACCGCATCGAGAACGGGCAGGGGCGGATGGAAGACCTGGCGCTGCTCGACAACGTCCCGGACAACATCGCCGGGCGCACCATCTGCGCGCTGGGGGACGCCGCGGCGCTGCCGGTGAAGAGCTTCCTCAGGCATTTCCGGCCCGAGTTCGAGCACCACATCCGCGAGCGCCGCTGCCTCGTGCAGGGCCCGGATTCCGAGCCAAAGTGGGGGCGCGCCGGCGCGCACAAACCGCCCGCCATGGCGAGGGCCGCGTAGGAGCGACATGCCAAAGCTCGAGATAGACGGCCGGCAGGTCGAGGTGGCGCAGGGCGCCACGGTGATGGACGCCGCGGTGCAGCTCGGCATCTACGTGCCGCACTTCTGCTACCACAAGAAACTCTCGATCGCCGCCAACTGCCGCATGTGCCTGGTGGAGATCGAGAAGGCGCCCAAGCCCATGCCGGCCTGCGCCACGCCGGTGGCCGAGGGGATGAGGGTGCGGACGAATTCGTCCGTCGCCAAGCAGGCGCAGAACGGTGTCATGGAGTTCCTGCTCATCAACCACCCGCTCGACTGCCCGATCTGCGACCAGGGCGGGGAGTGCCAGCTGCAGGACCTGTCGGTGGGCTACGGCGGCTCGGCGTCGCGCTTTCGCGAGGAAAAGCGCGTCGTGCCGGCGAAGGACCTCGGCCCGCTGGTGGCGGCGGAAGAAATGAGCCGCTGCATCCAGTGCACGCGTTGCGTGCGCTTCGGCCAGGAGATCGCCGGCGTGATGGAGCTCGGCATGATCGGCCGCGGCGAGCGCTCCGAGATCGTCGCCTTCGTGGGGCGCACGGTGGACTCCGAGCTCTCGGGCAACATGATCGACCTGTGCCCGGTGGGCGCGCTCACCTCGAAGCCCTTCCGCTACAGCGCGCGCACCTGGGAACTCTCGCGCCGCAAGTCGGTGTCGCCGCACGACGGCCTGGGCTCGAACCTCGTCGTGCAGGTGAAATCGAACCGCGTGATGCGCGTGCTGCCTCTGGAGAACGAGGCGGTGAACGAGTGCTGGCTCTCCGACAAGGACCGCTTCTCCTACGACGCGCTCAATTCGCCGCAGCGCCTCACGCAGCCGCTGCTGCACCGCGACGGCGCCTGGGTGGAGATCGACTGGCAGGAGGCGCTCGACCGCGTCGCCGCGGCGTTGAAGGAAGCGGGCCCGGGCACCGGCATCCTCGCCACGCCGCACTCCACCTTCGAGGAGCTCTACCTCGCAGGCAAGCTCGCCAAGGGCCTGGGTGCGGGCGCAGATTTCCGGTTGCGCCAGTCCGACTTCTCCGCCGACGGCAGGCTCGGCGGCGTGCCCTGGCTGGGCATGCCGGTCGCCGAGCTGGGCGCGCTCGACCGCGTGCTGGTGGCGGGCTCGTTCCTGCGCAAGGACCACCCGCTCATCGCCAACCGCCTGCGCCAGGCCGCGAAGCGCGGCACGCAGGTGAACGTGCTGCACTCGGCCGACGACGACCTGCTGATGCCGGTGGCGAACCGCCAGATCGTCGCGCCATCGGACCTGCCGGCGGCACTCGCCAGGGTGCTCGACGGCCCGATCGGGGCGAGCCTCGGGTCGGGCAAGAACGCCGCGATCCTGCTCGGCAACTTCGCGCAGCAGCACCCTGCGGCGGCGCAGCTGCACGCCATCGCGCAGCAGCTCGCCGGGCAGCTGGGCGCGAAGCTCGGCTTCCTCGGGGAGGCGGCGAACTCCGTGGGCGGCTACCTCGCGGGCCTGCCTCAGGGCGCCAACGCCGGCGCGCTGATCGCGCAGCCGCGGCGCGCCTACATGCTGCTCGGCGCCGAGCCCGAGCTCGATTGCGCGGATCCCTCGGCGGCATTCGCCGCCATGCGCGCCGCGCAGTTCGTCGTCGCGCTCTCGGCGTTCCGCCACAAGGCGGCCGAGTACGCCCACATCATGCTGCCGATCGCGCCGTTCACCGAGACGGCCGGGACCTTCATCTCCACCGAGGGCCGGGTGCAGGGCTTCCATCCCGCGGTGCAGCCGCTGGGCGAGGCGCGGCCGGCGTGGAAGGTGCTCCGCGTGCTGGGCGGGCTGCTCGGCCTCGCGGGCTTCGAGCAGGACTCGATCGAGCAGGTGCGCGCCGAGGCGCTCGGCGGGCGGGACCTCGCGGCGGCGCTTTCCAACGAGACCCGCGTGCAGCCGGCCGTGGCATCGGCGGGGACGGTATCCGGGCTGCAGCGCGTGGCCGACGTGCCGATCTACTTCGCCGACGCGCTCGCGCGCCGCTCGGCGCCGCTGCAGGCGACGCGCGACGCGCAGGCGCCGCGCTGCTGGATGAACTCGCGCCTCATGCAGTCGCTCGGGGTCGCCGCCGGCCAGCCGGTGCGCGTGCGCCAGGGCGAGGGCAGGGCGCGGCTCGTCGCCGCGCTCGACGACAAATTGCCCGACGGCTGCGTGCGCGTCGCCGCGGCGCACGAGCAGGTGGCGGGCCTCGGGCCGATGTTCGGCGCGGTGACCGTGGAGAGGATCGCCATGGAGCGGGCGGCATGAAGGCGGACTGCTGATGCTCGAGACGCTGCTCGCCTACTCCGAAGCGAAGTTCGGCCCGACCTGGGGCCCGGCGCTGTACGAGCTGGTCACCTCGCTCGCCTTCATCGTCGTGATCGTCGCGCCGCTGTTCGTCGCGGTCGCCTACCTGACGCTCTGGGAGCGAAAGCTCATCGGCTGGATGCAGATCCGCCTCGGCCCCAACCGCGTCACCTTCTTCGGCATCCGCTGGCTCGGCGGCTGGGCGCAGCCGATCGCCGACGGCGTGAAGCTGCTGTTCAAGGAAGTGCTGCTGCCGACCAACGCCAGCAAGGCGCTCTACATCCTGGCGCCGATGATCGCGCTCATGCCCGCGCTCGCGGCCTGGGCGGTGATCCCGTTCGCGCCCGAAGTGGTGCTCGCCGACATCAACGCGGGGCTGCTCTACATCATGGCGCTCACCTCGTTCGGCGTCTACGGCGTGATCATCGCCGGCTGGGCGTCGAACTCGAAGTACGCGTTCCTCGGCGCGCTGCGCTCGGCGGCGCAGATGGTGTCCTACGAGCTGGCGATGGGCTTCGCGCTGGTGGTGGTGCTGATGGTCTCGGGCAGCCTCAACCTCTCGGACATCGTCAACGGCCAGGGCAAGGGCGCCTTCGCCTCGATGGGCCTCACCTTCCTGTCGTGGAACTGGCTGCCGCTGCTTCCCATGCTGGTGGTGTACTTCGCCGCGGGCGTGGCCGAGACCAACCGTGCGCCCTTCGACGTCGTGGAGGGCGAGTCGGAGATCGTCGCCGGCCACATGGTCGAGTACTCCGGGATGACCTTCGCGCTGTTCTTCCTCGCCGAGTACATGAACATGCTGCTCGTCTCGGCGCTCACCGTGGTCATGTTCTTCGGCGGCTGGCAGCCGCCGATCGACTCGGCGCTCGCCAACGCCGTGCCGCCGATCGCCTGGCTGCTCGGCAAGATCTTCGTCGTGGTGTCGATGTTCCTGTGGATCCGCGCCACCTTCCCGCGCTACCGCTACGACCAGATCATGCGCCTGGGCTGGAAGGTGTTCATCCCGCTGACGCTGGTGTGGATCGCGGTGATCGGGGTGTGGATGCAGACGCCGTGGAGTTTGTGGAAGTGAAGGAGTGAAGGAGTGAAGGGGTGAAGGGGTGAAGGAGTGATGGGGCGCATCGCCGAGTTTTTCCGCTCGTTCCTGCTGCTGGAGCTGGTGCGCGGGCTCGCGCTCACCGGGCGGCACCTGTTCGCGCGCAAGATCACGGTGCAGTTCCCCGAGGAGAAGACGCCGATGAGCCCGCGCTTCCGCGGGCTGCACGCGCTGCGCCGCTACCCCAACGGCGAGGAGCGCTGCATCGCGTGCAAGCTGTGCGAGGCGGTGTGCCCGGCGCTCGCCATCCACATCGAGTCGGAGCAGCGCGCCGACAACACGCGCCGCACCACGCGCTACGACATCGACCTCACCAAGTGCATCTTCTGCGGCTTCTGCGAGGAGGCCTGCCCGGTGGACGCGATCGTCGAGACGCGCATCGTCGAGTACCACGGCGAGCGCCGCGGCGACCTGTATTACACCAAGCCGATGCTGCTCGCGGTGGGCGAGCGCTACGAGGAGAGCATCGCCCGCGACCGCGCCGCCGACGCGAGCTACCGCTGATGTTCGAGACCGTCGTCTTCTACGCCTTTGCCGCGATCCTGCTGGCGGCGGCGCTGCGCGTCATCACGGCGCGCAACCCGGTGCACGCGGCGCTCTACCTGGTGCTCGCGTTCTTCACCGCCGCCGCGATCTGGCTGCTGCTGCGCGCCGAGTTCCTCGCCATCGCGCTGCTGGTGGTCTACGTGGGCGCGGTGATGGTGCTGTTCCTGTTCGTGGTGATGATGCTCGACGTCAACATCGAGCGCCTGCGCGAGGGCTTCTGGCAGTACCTGCCGCTCGGCGCCGCGGTCGGCGTGGTGATGGCCGCCGAGATGGTCGCGGTGCTCGCCGGGCGCTGGCTCGGGCTCGCCGCGCGGCCGAAGGCGCTGCCCGCCGACTACTCCAACACCAAGGAGCTCGGCCGCGTGCTCTACACCGACTACGCCTACGCGTTCGAGATCGCGGCGGTGGTGCTGCTGGTGGCGATCATCGCCGCCATCTCGCTCACGCTCAGGCGCCGCAAGGACTCGCGCGCGCAGGACCCCTCGGAGCAGGTGAAGGCCCGGCCCGCCGAGCGCGTGCGGCTGGTTTCGATGAAGGCCGAGAAGGAATGACGCTCACGCTCGCGCATTACCTGGTTCTGGGCGCGCTGCTGTTCGCGATCGCGGTGGTCGGCATCTTCCTCAACCGCAAGAACATCATCGTGCTGCTGATGGCGATCGAGCTGATGCTGCTCGCGGTGAACCTGAATTTCATCGCCTTCTCGCATTTCCTCGGCAACATCGCCGGGCAGGTGTTCGTGTTCTTCATCCTGACGGTTGCGGCCGCCGAGTCGGCGATCGGCCTGGCGATCCTGGTGGTGCTGTTCCGCAACCTGAGCACGATCAACGTCGAGGACCTGGACTCCCTCAAAGGATGATGCAGAACGCGAAGCACGCGGTCGGGGAGTACGGGGGGGCCGGGAAGGCCCCGAGCGTCTCTGCCGGAAGGGGCCCGGCCCCCCTGTAACGATGCTCGCCTGGGTCGACAAGATGATCTCGATGAAGGCCCTCTACCTCGTCGTGCCTTTGGCGCCCCTGGCGGGCGCGATCGTCGCCGGCCTGTTCGGCCGCGCGGTCGGTCGCGCCGGCGCGCACTGGGTGACGATCCTCGGCGTGCTCGCGTCGTTCCTCGCCTCGTGCGTGGTGTTCGCCGACGTGCTCGGCGGCAACAGCTACAACGGCAGCGTCTACACCTGGGTGACGAGCGGCGCGACGCGCCTCGAGATCGGCTTCCTCGTGGACCGGCTCTCGGCGCTCATGATGGTGGTGGTGAGCTTCGTGTCGCTGATGGTGCACGTCTACACCATCGGCTACATGGCCGGGGACCCGGGCTACCAGAGGTTCTTTTCCTACATCTCGCTGTTCACCTTCTCGATGCTGATGCTGGTGATGTCGAACAACTTCCTGCAGCTGTTCTTCGGCTGGGAGGCGGTGGGCGTGGTGTCCTACCTCCTGATCGGCTTCTGGTACACGCGGCCGAGCGCGATCCATGCCAACCTCAAGGCGTTCCTCGTCAACCGCGTCGGCGACTTCGGCTTCCTGCTCGGCATCGGGCTGCTGCTGGCGTACTTCGGCACGCTCGACTACGCGGCGGTGTTCGCGCAGGCACCCGGCATGGCGTCGCAGAAGATCGAGATCCTGGGCGGCAGCCCCTGGCTCGTGGTCACCGTGATCTGCATCGGCCTGTTCGTGGGCGCCATGGGCAAGAGCGCGCAGTTCCCGCTGCACGTCTGGCTGCCCGACTCGATGGAAGGCCCGACCCCGATCTCGGCGCTGATCCACGCCGCGACCATGGTGACCGCCGGGATCTTCATGGTGGCGCGCATGTCGCCGCTTTTCGAGCTGTCGCAGGCCGCGCTCTCGGTGGTGCTGGTGATCGGCGCCATCACCGCGCTCTTCATGGGCCTGATCGCGCTCACCCAGCACGACATCAAGCGCGTGGTGGCCTACTCGACGCTGTCGCAACTGGGCTACATGACCGTGGCGCTCGGCGCCTCGGCCTACTCGGCGGCGATCTTCCACCTCATGACGCACGCCTTCTTCAAGGCGGTGCTGTTCCTCGCCGCGGGCTCGGTGATCATCGCGCTGCACCACGAGCAGGACATGCGCCGCATGGGCGGGCTGAAGAAGTACATGCCGTGGACCTACTGGACCCTGCTCGTGGGCGCCATCGCCTCGGCGGGCATCCCGCCGCTCGCGGGCTTTTTCTCCAAGGATGCGATCATCGAGGCGGCGAAGCTCTCGGCGACGCCCGGTGCGGGCTTCGCCTATGCCTGCGTGCTGGCGTGCGTGTTCGTCACCGCGGCCTACACCTTCAGGCTCGTCTTCATGGCGTTCCATGGCGAGCCGAGGTTCGATGCCGCGCACCCGCCGCACGAGTCGCCCGCGGTGGTGACGGTGCCTCTGGTGCTGCTCGCGATTCCCTCGATCGCCTCGGGCTGGTGGATCGGCAAGGTGGTCTTCGGCGATTACTTCGGCGCCGCGATCATGGTGCGCCCCGAGCACGGCAACATCGCCAGGATGACCGCCGAGTACCACGGCGCGGGTGCACAGGGCGCCCTGGGCGCCCTGGGGGGCTACGTCCTGCACGGGGTCACGGCGGCGCCGTTCTGGCTCGCGCTCGCGGGCATCGCCACCGCCTGGTACCTGTACCGCGTGCGCACCGACCTCCCGAAGCGCATCGCCATCGCCTTCGGGCCGCTGTACGCGCTGGTGGAGCGCAAGTACGGCTTCGACGAGCTCTACTCGCGACTGTTCGCGGGCGGCGCGCGCGCGGCCGGCGCCGGGTTCTGGAAGGGGGGCGATGAGCGCGCCATCGACGGCGTGATGGTGAACGGCTCGGCGCGCGTGGTGGGCTGGTTCTCCGGGGTGGTGCGGCTGGTGCAGAACGGCCTCATCTACTGGTACGCGTTCATGATGATCTTCGGCGTGGCCCTGATCTACGGCCTGGTGAAGTACCGGGTGTTTGGTCCATGAAGCTGCTCAGCCTCGCGATCTGGATCCCGATCGTGGCGGGCCTGGCGACGCTCGCCGCGGGCGACGACCGGCGCGCGCCGCTGCAGCGCCAGATCGCGCTCGCGGGCGCCGTGCTCGGCTTCGTGGTGACGCTGCCGCTCTACTGGAACTTCAACCTGCAGACCAGCGCCATGCAGTTCGTCGAGCTCGCGCGCTGGATCCCGCAGTTCAACGTCAACTACCACCTCGGCGTGGACGGCATCTCGCTGCTGTTCGTGCTGCTCAACTCGTTCGTCACCGTGCTGGTGGTGATCGCGGGCTGGACCGTGATCGAGAAGCGGGTGGGGCAGTACATGGGCGCGTTCCTCGTCATGTCGGGGCTGCTGAACGGCGTGTTCTCGGCGCTCGACGGGCTGCTTTTCTACATCTTCTTCGAGGCGACGCTGATCCCGATGTTCCTCATCATCGGCGTCTGGGGCGGGCCCAACCGCGTCTACGCGGCGGTCAAGTTCTTCCTCTACACGCTGTTCGGGTCGCTCCTGATGCTGGTCGCGCTGCTCTATCTCTACGGCAAGTCCGGCGGCAGCTTCGCGCTCATGGACTGGTGGAAGCTGCCGCTGCCGCTCGACGTGCAGGTGATGCTCTTCTTCGGCTTCCTGTTCGCCTTCGCGGTCAAGGTGCCGATGTGGCCGGTGCACACCTGGCTCCCCGACGCCCACACCGAGGCGCCCACCGGCGGCTCGGTGGTGCTCGCCGCGATCCTGCTGAAACTGGGCGCCTACGGCTTCATCCGCTTCACGCTGCCGATCCTGCCGGATGCCTCGCGCCACCTCGCGTGGATGATGATCGGGCTGTCGCTGATCGCGGTGGTCTACATCGGGCTGGTGGCGCTGGTGCAGACCGACATGAAGAAGCTGATCGCCTACTCCTCGATCTCGCACATGGGGTTCGTGACGCTGGGCTTCTTCATCTTCAACTCCTGGGGCGTCGAGGGCGCGCTGGTGCAGATGATCTCGCACGGCTTCGTCTCGGCGGCGCTGTTCCTGTGCGTCGGCGTGCTCTACGACCGGCTGCACAGCCGCATGATCTCGGACTACGGCGGGGTGGTGAACACCATGCCCAGGTTCGCCTCGCTCATGATGCTGTTCGCGCTCGCCAACTGCGGCCTGCCGGCGACCTCGGGCTTCGTGGGCGAGTTCATGGTGATCATGGGCGCGATGAAGGCGAACTTCTGGATCGCCTTCGCGGCCGCCACCACGCTCGTCTTCGGCGCCGCCTACACGCTGTGGATGTACAAGCGCGTGATCTACGGCGCGGTGGCGAACCAGGGCGTGGCCGGGCTCGCCGACCTCAACGGCCGCGAGCTGCTGGTGCTGGGCCTGCTGGCGATCGCAGTGCTCGCCATGGGCATCTACCCGCTGCCCTTCACCGAGGTGATGCACCCCTCGGTGAACGAGCTGCTGCGCCACGTGGCGCTCCCCAAGACATGAGCGGAACATGAGCGGCGCATGAACCCGACCCGGCAAAAGCCCCTCTGGATCGAGCTGCTCGACCACGCCCCGGTGCTGCCCGAGGTGGTGCTGCTCCTCGGCGCCTGCGCGCTCATGATCGTGGACCTGCACGTGAAGAGCGAGCGCCGCGAGGCGAGCTACCTGCTGGCGCAGCTCGTGCTGCTCGCCTGCGCGCTCGCCACTGCGTTCGTCACCTGGGGCACGGGCACGACGCGGCTGTACCTGTTCAACGGCCTGTTCGTCGCCGACGTCATGGCGAACGTGCTCAAGTTCACCGCCTACATCGCGGTGTCCATGGCGCTGGTGTACTCGCGCCAGTACCTGCTCGACCGCGGCCTGCTGCGCGGCGAGTTCCTGACGCTGCTGCTGTTCGCGCTGCTCGGCATGATGGTGATGATGAGCGCCAACAGCTTCCTCACCGTGTACCTCGGCCTGGAGCTGCTGTCGCTGTGCCTGTACGCGATGGTGGCGCTCAACCGGGACTCGGCGGCCTCGACCGAGGCGGCGATGAAGTACTTCGTGCTCGGCGCGCTCGCCTCGGGCCTGCTGCTCTACGGCATGTCGATGATCTACGGCGCGACCGGCACGCTGACGCTCAACGAGGTGGCGAAGGGCGTGGGCGCGCTCGCCCAGAGCGGCACCGAGCGCAGCTTCCTCGTCTTCGGCCTGGTGTTCGTGGTGGCGGGACTCGCCTTCAAGCTGGGCGTGGTGCCGTTTCACATGTGGATCCCGGACGTCTACCACGGCGCGCCCACCGCGGTGACGCTGGTGGTCGGCTCCGCGCCGAAGCTGGCGGCGTTCGCCATGGCGATCCGGCTGCTGGTGAACGGGCTGATCGAGCTCGCGCCCGACTGGCAGCAGATGCTCGCGATCCTGGCGGTGCTCTCCATGGCGATCGGCAACCTCACCGCCATCGCGCAGACCAATCTCAAGCGCATGCTCGCCTACTCGACCATCGCGCACATGGGCTTCATGCTGCTGGGCCTGCTGTCCGGCGTGATCGGCGGCAACTGGCTTTCGGCCCCCGATGCCTACGCCTCGGCGATGTTCTACGTCGTGGTCTACGTGGCGATGTCGCTGGGGGCCTTCGGCATGCTGCTGTTTCTCTCGGCCAAGGGCTACGAGTGCGAGACGCTGGAGGACATGAAGGGGCTCAACCAGCGCAGCCCGTGGTACGCGTTCGTCATGCTGCTGCTCATGTTCTCGCTCGCCGGGGTGCCGCCGATGGCGGGCTTCTACGCCAAGCTCTCGGTGCTCTACGCCGTGGTGAGCGCCGGCCAGGTGTGGCTGGCGGTGGTCGCGGTGCTGTTCTCGCTCATCGGCGCCTTCTACTACCTGCGGATCGTCAAGCTCATGTACTTCGACGTGCCGGCCCAAGCGGCGCTAGCCGTGCCGGCCTCGGCCGGCCACGGCGAGATGCGGCTGCTGCTGTCGATGAACGGGCTGCTGCTGCTCGTGCTCGGCCTCGTGCCGCAGCCGCTGATGTCCATCTGCTTCGTCGCGATCAAGTCGCTGTAAGGACTGCGAACGCTGCGGAGCGTCGGTTCCTGCCGCACCGCACCGTGAACGCCGGGAAAGGCCGACCATCTCCAAGGGCAAGAACCTCACCGAGCAGCGCATCTCCGGCCAAGAGGTCTACGCCGGGAAGTTCATCAGCGTGCGGCGCGATGCGGTGCGCCTGCCCGACGGCAGCCGCGGCGTGCGCGAGTACGTGCGCCACCCGGGCGCGGTGGTGATCGTGCCGCTGCACGACGACGGCCGCGTGGTGCTCGAGCGCCAGTACCGCTACCCGCACGCGCGCGAGTTCATCGAGCTGCCCGCGGGCAAGCTCGAGCCCGGCGAACCGCACCTCGAGACCGCGAAGCGCGAGCTTGCCGAGGAAACCGGCTACGTTGCCGCGCGCTGGGCGCGGCTCGGCGTGATCCACACCACCGTCGCCTACAGCGACGAGGCGATCGAGATGTTCCTCGCGCGCGGGCTGGAGAAGCGCGCCGCGCGCCTCGACGCCGGCGAGTTCCTCGAGGTGCTCGAGCTGCCGCTTGACGAGGCGGTCGCCATGGTGCGCGACGGCCGCATCACCGACGCGAAGACCGTCGCGGCGCTGCTCTGGACGGGGCGCTGGGGCGGGGAAGTGTAAAGTCAGGCTTTACACTTCATGCCCCGTGGCCCCGCCCCGATCGAGTCGGGGCCGGGCTTTGCTCGCGGAGGCGACTCGCCGCGCGTCAGCGGCGGCCGATCAGGATGCCGACCAGCAGCGCGATGCCTGCGCCGAGTCCGACCGCCTTCCATGCGTTCTCCTGCACGTAGCGGTCGGTGGCGCGCGCCGCGTCGCGGCCGCGCAGCACCACCGTGTCCTTCGCCTCGGCCAGCGCCGACTCGACGCGGGCGCGCACGGCGGCGAGGCGCTCGCCCGACTGGGCCGCGGTCGCCTTCATCAGCTCCTCGATGTCGCTCACCAGGACTCGGACGTCGCCTGCGAGTTTTTCTGCGGGTGCGTTCATGGTTTGCTCCTGTAAGGGAGCTCCAGCCTAGCGCGGGGCAGTTTCGCGGCATTGAGGCAGGTCAAGCCCCTCGCGCTGCGGCCCGCGGGGTAAGATTCCCCGCCATGGGCCACGCATCGCCGCAGGCGGTCGCAAGCGAGGAAATGCGCGACCTGCTCGCGGACGCCACCAGCCGCATCTTCCGCGAGCTCGCCGACCCGCAGGCGCTCGCCGGCGCGCGCGACGACGCCTGGCGCGCGCCGCTGTGGCGCGCGCTGGAGGAAGCGGGCCTGACGCGCGCCTGGGTGCCCGAGGCGCTCGGCGGCGCCGGCGCGGGCCTCGCCGAAGGCTTCGAGATCGTGCGCGTCGCCGGCTCGTTCGCGGTGCCGGCGCCGCTCGCCGAGACGCTGCTCGCGGGCTGGCTGCTCGCGCAAGCCGGCCTCGAGGTGCCGGCGGGCGCGCTGACGATCGCTCCGGTGCGCCCGGGCGACCGCGTCGTCGCCGATGGCGCCGGCAAGCTCTCGGGCCGCGCCGGCGCAGTGCCCTTCGCGCGCGAGGCGGCACACGTGGCGCTGCTCGCGCGGGGCGGCAAGGGCGCGCTGGTCGCGCTGGTCGAGCGCGCGCGTTGCGGTCTGGAGGAGGGCGAGAGCCTGGCGGGCGAGCCGCGCGACACGCTGTCGCTGGACAACGCGACTGCGCTCGCGTGCGCGCCTGCGCGCGCGGGCTTCGGCGAGGACGAGCTCCTTTTCATGGGCGCGGCGGTGCGCGCGACGCAGATCGGCGGCGCGCTCGCCGCGATCCTCGAGCGCTCGGTGGCCTACGCCAACGAGCGCGTCGCGTTCGAGCGGCCGATCGCCAGGTTCCAGGCGGTCCAGCACGCGCTCGCGCGCCTGGCGGGCGAGTCGGCGGCGGCGCTCGCCGCGGCGGGCGCGGCGGCCGACGCGCTTGCCAGCGGGACGGCGGGCGATGCGCTGCTGCTCGAGGTGGCGGCGGCCAAGATCCGCGCGGGCGAAGCCGCGGGCGAGGGCGCGGCGATCGCGCACCAGGTGCACGGCGCGATCGGCTTTTCGCGCGAGCACGCGTTGCACCGCTACACGCAGCGCCTGTGGGCGTGGCGCGACGATTTCGGCGCCGAGACCGAATGGGCGGCTCGGCTGGGCGCCGCGGTCGCGGCGCGCGGCGCCGACGCCCTCTGGCCGCTGCTCGCGGAACGCTGACCATGGGCTCGGCGCTGCAATTCGACCCGGTGCGGCTCTCGCCCGCCGCGCAGGCGCTGCGCGCCGAGGTGCGCGAGTTCCTCCGGGCCGAGATCGCCGCCGGCAGCTTCGACCCGCGCACCTGCGGGCGCGACGCCGGCTACAACCCCGCGTTCAGCCGCAAGATGGGCGCGCGCGGCTGGATCGGCATGACCTGGCCGAAGCGCTACGGCGGCGGCGAGCGCAGCTACCTGGAGCGCTACGTGGTCACCGAGGAGTGCCGCGCGGCGAACGCGCCGGTGTTCGTGCACTTCACCGCCGACCGGCAGAGCGGGCCGATCCTGCTCAAGTACGCCAGCGAGCGCATCAAGGCCGACATCCTGCCGCGCATCGCGCGCGGCGAGTGCTGCTTCTGCATCGGCATGAGCGAGCCCGGCTCGGGATCGGACCTGTTCGCGGCGAAGACGCGCGCCACGCGGGCCGCGGGCGGCTGGCGCGTCAACGGCACCAAGATCTGGACCACGGGCGCGGCGCACGCCGACTACATGATCGGGCTTTTCCGCACCTCGCCGCCGGCGAAGGACAACCGCCGCCACGGCCTGACGCAGTTCCTGGTGGACATGAAGACGCCCGGCGTCACGGTCAACCCGATCGCCGACATGGCGGGCGGGCGCGACTTCAACGAGGTGGTGTTCGAGGACGCGTTCATGCCCGACGACCACGTCATGGGCAGCGTGGACCTGGCCTGGCAGCAGGCCACCAGCGAGCTCGCCTACGAGCGCAGCGGCCCCGAGCGCTTCCTCGAGACGGCGCAGGTGCTGATCGCGCTGGTGAGGTTCCTGGGCGGCAAGCCCGACCTGCGCGGCGCCGAGGGAGTCGGGCGGCTGGTCGCGCAGCTGCACGCGCTGCGCCGCATGTCGGTGTCGGTGAACGGCATGCTGCAGGCGGGCAAGGAGCCGGTGCTGGAGGGCTCGCTTGTCAAGGACCTCGGCACGATCTGGGAGCAGGCGCTGCCTGCGCGCGCGCGCGACCTCGCGGCGCTCGCGCCCGCCGACGGCCCGGCGCGCGCCGAGTTCGATCTCGTGCTGCGCCACGCCACGCGCATCGCGCCCAAGCTCACGATCCAGGGCGGCACCACCGAGGTGCTGCGCGGCATCATCGCCCGCGGCCTCGGCTTGCGCTGATGGACCGCGCCGGACTGCGCTGATGGGGGCGCTCGGCGAGCTGGGCGTCGAGGTGGCGGATTACGTCGCCACCGTCGAGATCCGCAGGCCACCGCACAACTTCTTCGACCTGGATCTCATCCGGGCGCTCGCCGACGCCTTCGAGGCGCTCGACCGCGACCCGGCATGCCGCGCCATCGTGCTCGCGGCGCAGGGAAAGTCGTTCTGCGCCGGCGCCAATTTCGGCGACGGCAGCGCGCTCTCGTCCGACGGCGTGATCCCGGGCCGGACGGGCGGCGGCGCGACCGCGCACCTCTACGAGGAGGCGGTGCGCCTGTTCCGCACGCAAAAGCCCGTGGTGGGCGCGATCCACGGCCCCGCCATAGGCGGCGGGCTGGGCTTGGCGCTGGTGCCCGACTTCCGCGTCGCCTGCCCCGAGGCGCGCTTCAGCGCCAATTTCACGCGGCTGGGGTTCCACCCGGGGTTCGGCCTCACGGTGACGCTGCCCGAGCTGGTCGGCAGGCGCGAGGCGGCGCTGCTCTTCTACACCGGGCGCAGGATCGGCGGCGAGGAGGCGTTTCGAATCGGCCTCGCCGACAGGCTGGTGCCGCTCGCGCAGGTGCGCGCCGAGGCGCAGGCGCTCGCGCGCGAGATCGCGGCCAGCGCGCCGCTCGCAGTGGTCGCGACGCGCACCACGCTGCGCCAGGGCCTCGCGGAGCGCGTACGCGCGGCGACCGCGCACGAGCTCGCCGAGCAGACGCGCCTGCGCCGCACCGCGGACTTCAGGGAAGGGGTGAAGGCGAGCGCCGAGCGGCGCACGCCCAACTTCAGGGGCGCCTGAACGTCGCCCCCGCGATCCATCCTCGCCCCCGCGGACGCGGGGGCCCGGTCCGCGAAGCGCAAAGCCCCGCTTTACTCCTGCCGCACGCGGTGCGAGATGGCGAGCGCGAGCCGCGCCGGCGATGCCGCTCGCGCGCTCGGCAAGGCGTCGCTACCCCGGCTTGCGGCGCAGGCGTCGCTCGTACTCGGCGGCGAGCTCGGCGTTGGTCTTGTAGTGCGGCACCCGGTCCCACCACACGCGCTTCCAGGACTGCAGGCGCCAGTGCGCGTTCTTCACCTCCGAGTCCCAGTAGGCGTGCGCAAAGCGCAGGTTCTTCTCCTGGTCCATCTCGAAATACTGCTTCGAGCGCTGCCCGCCGAACACGTACAGCCTGCCGGCGATCACCTTGAACACCTCGGGCTCGCCGCCGAGGGGGATGGCATAGGCCATGCCGTTGGCGCAGAAGCCGCCGAACTGCGGCACGTAGCGCTCGGGCGCGGCAAGGAACTCGCGCTTGTGCGCCTCGCTCGCGAAGCGGTAGGTGACGCCGCCGTGCTCGGCCTTGATCCCGGGATCGCCGCGCACCGGCTTGCCCGCGGTGAAGTAGGCGACCGGGTCGAAGCCCCTGAGCATCAGGCGCGAGTCGCCGCCCTCGGACACCACATTGTTCGAGCCGCAGGCCGCGGCGAGCAGCGCGGCGAGGGCGATTGCGGCGGCGCGAAGCGGCCTCACGGCATTCGGCGGCGGGACGCAGGGGCTCGAGTGTAAAGCATGACTTTACAGTCGGGCCGCCTCATGCTGGCGGCTTGCCGAAGCGCTTCTGGTACTCCGCGGCCAGATCGGCGTTGGTCTTGTAGTGCGGCACCCGGTCCCACCACACGCGCCTCCACGACTGCCAGCGCCAGTTGGAGTCCTTGACCTCCGACTGCCAGTAGCCGTCGGCGAGCTTGAGATTGCGCGCCTGGTCCATCTCGAAGTAGAGCCTCGAGCGGCTGCCGCCGAAGAGGTAGAGCTTGCCGCCGATCACCTTGAAGTTCTCGGGCTCGCCGCCGAGCGGGATCGCGTACACCAGGCCGTTGGCGCAGAAGCCGCCGTACTGCGGCACGTAGCGCGCGGGCGCGGCGAGGAAGGCGCGGCGGTTCTCGTCGCTCGCGAAGCGGTAGGTGACGCCCTCGTGCTCGGCCTTGATCGCGGAATTGCCGCGCACCGCCTTGCCGACGGTGAAGTAGGCGACCGGGTCGTAGCCCTTGAGCATTAGGTTCGTGTCGCCGCCCTCGGAGACGACGTTCATCGAGCCGCAGGCGGCGAGCAGGAGGGCGAGGACTGCGAGCAGGGTGGCGCGGATCGGCGTCATGGCTTTTCCCGTGGCGGCATGCGGCAAAACCCCTGCGACGGCAGGTCCAATGCCGCGTTGAACTTGGCCGACATGTTCTGGAAAGCCGCGAGCCCCGTCAACTCCACCAGCGCGTCCTCGCCGAACTCGGCCTTCGCCCGCGCTGCCAGCTCGTCGGTGACGGTCGCGTTCGTCACCGCCTCGGCGTATTCGAGCGCGAGCTTCTCGCGCGGCGAGAAAAGCGCGCTGCCCGCCCAATCGCCCACCGCGAGCGCCTTGTCGAGCGACCCGGCGCGCTCGGCGGCGAGCTGCGAGTTGATGTCGATGCAGAACTCGCAGTGGTTGAGCTGCGAGATGCGCGCCTGCACCAGCGACCGCAGCGCCGGCTCGAGCGCCGAGCCCTTGCGCTCGATCGCGCCGTAGAAGTGGATCAGCGCGAGGTAGTAGGCCGGCACCTGCGCCCAGGCGAGCGCGGGCGCGAGGTGCTGGCCCCAGCGGCGCTTCTGCAGCCAGAACAGCGGCCGCAGGTACCCGGGCAGCCCTCCCGCGCCCCGCTGGGAGATCCACACCGGCGGCTCCTCGGGCCGTCGCCCCCGCGTAAGCGGGGGCGACGGCCTTCGCTACCCGCAGACGCCCACGTAGCCGCAGGCGGTGCAGTAGTCGCAGCCGTCCTTGCGGATGAGCGTGGTGTTGCCGCACTCCGGGCAGCGCGCGCCCTGCATGACGCGCGCCTCGCCGCGCTGCGGCGCCTCGAGGATGCCCATCTGCTGGCGCGGCGTGCCGTCCTCGCGCAGCAGGCCGAGCATCGCGTAGCGGTGCAGGATGAGGCGCGCCAGGTACGACACCGTGGAGGGGAAGGTCTGCTGCTTCTTGGTCCCGGGCACGAAGGCCATGAAGTCGCCCAGCGGCTCGGGGAAGTCGAGCAGCTTGCGCAGCTTCATGCCGATCCACGCCGGGTCGAGCACGCGCATGTCCAGCGACAGGATCTTGCACAGGCCGTCGAGCGCGCGCGGGTACTCGCCCGAGAGCCACATCGAGTAGGGGCGCGTGACGCCGTCGGGCAGCGTGATCTCCTTCAGGCCGAGCACGAAGTCGTCGTGCGTGCGCGGGTTGAGCACGTCCACGGTCCAGGACATGGTGCCGTCGGTGCCGGTCTTGGGCTCCTTCAGGCTGAACATGGTGTCGAGCACCGGCGTGGCGCGGTCCTCGAACCCTCCGAGCTGCTCGACGCGCCAGCGCACCAGCTGCGCGAACGCCGACACGATCGAGGGCATGCGGCGCTTCTCGCCGCGCGGCGGGAACGGCATGTCGAACGCGTCCTCGCCGGCGGCCTTGGCGAGCGCCTCGAGCTTGAGCTTGAGCCAGCCGGGGTCGTTGGCGCGCATGTCCATGGAGAGCGTCTTGGCGAGCGCGCCGATGCCGCGCGGCTGCTCGCTGCCGTTTACCCACACCTCGAACGCGTGCGGCTTGCCGTTCTCGACGTGGCCCACGAACACCGCGAAGTGCGCGTGCGGGTGCTCGATCATGTAGGTCCAGGCCGGGTTGCCGCCGCTCAGGTCCGGCCGTCCCGGCCAGCGCAGGCTGGCGAGCACCGGCTGCGGCACGGTCTTGATGCGGATGCGGCGGTTGCGGTCGTCGGCGCGGAAGTCCTGCGGCTTCTCGGCGGGCTTGTCGACCGAGAGCACCGCGCCGAGCACCTTGTTCGGCCGGTAGGTGGCCAGCCCCTTCAGGCCCGATTTCCAGGCGACGAAGTAGAGGTCCTGGAACTCCTCGTAGGGGTAGTCCTCGGGGACGTTCACCGTCTTGGAGATGCTGGTGTCGATGTAGGGCGCGACCGCGGCGACCATCTGCTCGTGTGCCTTGGCGCTGATCTCCAGCGCGGTGACGAAGGAGGGCGGCAGCTTCTCCATGTCACCGCCCATCGCCTTGTAGAGGCGCCAGGCGTGGTCCTCGACCGGGAACTCCTTCAGGGTGCCGTCGGGCATGCGCTTCTTGCGCGTGTAGACCCACGAGAAGGGCGGCTCGATGCCGTTGGAGGCGTTGTCGGCGAAGGCGAGCGAGATCGTTCCCGTGGGCGCGATCGACAGCAGGTGCGAGTTGCGGATGCCGTGCTTGCGGATGAGCTGCTTCACCTCCTCCGGCAGCCGCGCGGCGAAGCTCGTGCCCGAGAGGTACAGGTCGGCGTTGAACAGCGGGAACGCGCCGCGCTCCTTTGCCAGCTCCACCGACGCCTTGTAGGCGTAGTCGCGCATCGCCTCCGAGATGCGCGCGGCCATGCCGCGCGCGGGCTCGGTGTCGTAGCGCAGGCCGAGCATCACCAGCGCGTCCCCCAGCCCCGTAAAGCCGAGGCCGACGCGCCGTTTCGCCATCGCTTCCTTGTGCTGCTGCTCGAGCGGCCAGGCGGTGACGTCGAGCACGTCGTCGAGCATGCGCACCGCGGTCGCCACCACCTTGCCGAATGCATCGAAATCAAACCGCGCCTTGTCGCTGAAAGGCGTGCGCACGAAGCCCACGAGATTGACCGACCCGAGGCAGCAGCAACCATAGGGCGGAAGGGGCTCCTCGGCGCAAGGGTTGGTCGCCTCGATGGTCTCGCAGTAGTTGAGGTTGTTGTCGCGGTTGATGCGGTCGAGAAACAGGATCCCGGGCTCGGCATGGTCGTAGGTCGAGCGCATGATCTGGTCCCACAGCTCGCGCGCGCGCAGCTTGCGGTAGACCCAGATGCCGTCCTCGCGCTTGTAGGCGCCCTCGGCGATCTGCTCGGCGGTGGGCCTGGCCCTGTGCACCAGCTCCACGTCGCCGTCGCGCTCCACGGCCTGCATGAACTCGTCGGTGACGCCGACCGAGATGTTGAAGTTGGTGAGGTCGCCCGCGTCCTTGGCGTGGATGAACTCCTCGACGTCCGGGTGGTCGCAGCGCAGCACGCCCATCTGCGCGCCGCGGCGCGCGCCCGCGGACTCGACCGTCTCGCAGGAGCGGTCGAAGACGCGCATGTACGACACCGGTCCGCTCGCGCGCGACTGCGTGCCCTTCACCTCGGAGCCCTTGGGCCGGATCGAGGAGAAGTCGTAGCCGACGCCGCCGCCGCGGCGCATGGTCTCGGCCGCCTCCAGCAGCGCGGTGTAGATGCCGGGCCTGCCGTCCACGATCTCGGAGATCGAGTCGCCCACCGGCTGCACGAAGCAGTTGATGAGGGTGGCCGCCATCGGGATGCCTGCGGCGGAATTAATCCGGCCCGCGGGCACGAACCCCTGCTCGAGCGCGGCGTAAAAGCGCCGCTCCCATTTCTCGCGGCTCTCCTCGGGCTCGGCCTGCGCGAGCGCGCGCGCCACGCGGCGGCGCACCTCGTCCGCGCTCGCTTCCTTTCCCTTGGCGTATTTCTCGATCAGCGCCTCGCGGCAGATCTCCTGCTCGGGCAGCTTGATCGCGGTGGCGGGGGCGAGCGGTGCGCCGGTCTCTTGCGTGCTCATGTCTCGGTCCTGGCTTTTTCTTGTGGTTGTAGGAGGCGCCAAAGATACTGAATCGGCAGTTCTCTGCTCGCCCGGGTCGCTAATTCTTGTCTCACATCAAGTTTGGCATACAGGCCCTTGAAAGCACAACATTTTGTTGACGTGGTCATTGCCGATACTAGATCTAGTGGATGGCGCCAAGGGGAGCAAGAAGCACGCCACGGCGGAAATCGCCAGCAAATTTAGGAGGTTTGTGCGTCGCAGCGAGCGCCGCCGCAGGCGAGATGCGAATCCCTAGCCCTTGGGGTGTAAAAATTTACAGTATGAGCACCGGCCCGGCAAGGGCCGGTTCACCTGGCGATATGGTGGATGCGGTAGACGACCCCGGCCGAGTCGTCCGACACCGCGAGCGAGCCGTCGGGCAGCTGCTCGATGTCCACCGGCCGGCCGTGGACGTTCTCGCCGTCGAGCCATCCTTGCGCGAAGGGCTCGTAGGAGACGACGCGGTTGCCATCGAGCTCGAGGAGCATCACCCGGTAGCCGATTCGCCTGGAGCGGTTCCACGAGCCGTGCTCGGCGACGAAGATCCGGCCGCGGTACTGCGGCGGGAACATCTTGCCCGTGTAGAAGCGCATGCCGAGGGCGGCGACGCGCGGCCCGAGGTTGCGCGCCGGCGGCTCGAATTCCGCGCAGCGGCGCGCGCGCCCGAACTCGGGGTCGGCGAGGTCGCCCTGGTGGCAGTACGGAAAGCCGAAATGCATCCCGGGGCGCGGCGCGCGGTTCAGCTCGTCCGCGGGCCGCTCGTCGCCCATCCAGTCGCGGCCGTTGTCGGTGAACCACAGCTCCCGGGTCTGCGGGTGCCAGTCGAAGCCGACCGAGTTCCGCACGCCGCGCGCGAAGGGCTCGAACCTCGGCTCGCGCGCCGCGACGTCGAGGCGCCCGATCACCGCGTAGCGGTCGGGATCGCGCTCGCAGACGTTGCACGGCGCTCCCACCGGCACGTAGAGCAGCTTGTCGGGCCCGAAGCGGATGAATTTCCAGCCGTGGTGGAACTCGCCGGGCAGCTTGTCGTAGACCACCGCGGGCGCGGGCGGGGACTCGAGGCGCTCCTCGATCCGGTCGAAGCGCAGGATTCGGCTCACTTCCGCCACGTACAGCGCGCCGTCGCGCAGCGCGACGCCGTTCGGCATCGAAAGGCCGCTCGCGACGACGTGCAGCTTGCCGGCGCGGTAGCCGCCGCCCGGCGCGGGCAGGAGCTCGAGCGCGTGCACCTTGCCGCCCGAGCGGCTGCCTGCGAACAGCGTGCCGCGGGGCCCCAGCGCGAGCGAGCGCGCGTTGGGCACTTCGGCCAGCACTTCGATGCGAAAGCCCGGTGGCAGCTGGATGCGCTCGAGCGGCGGCCTCTGCGCCGCGCTCGATCCGCAGCCCGCGGCGAGGGCCGCCAGCGCGACCGCGGCAAGCCTGCGCTTCACGCGGCGCTTCAGGCGCGCTGGCGCATCAGGGGCCCTGCGCCGGCTCCCCGGCCTTCTGCGCCTCGGCGAGGCGTGCGTCGCGCAGCATGTCGGCGACCTCCGCGTGCCCCATGCGCAGCGCCAGTTCCACCGCCGTGTCGCCTTCCCGGGTGGCGAGCGCGGGGTTGGCACCGTTCCTCAGGAGCAGGTCCACCATCTGCCGGTTGCCCTTCATCGCGGCATAGGCGAGCGGCGTGTAGCCGTTTTCGTGCTGCAGGTTGGCGTCGAAGTTCATCTCGAGCACCTTCTGCACGTAGCCGGCATTGTTGCGCTCGATGCCGTAGAACATGGCGCGGATGCCCTCCGGGCTGCGCTCGCGCGGCTGCGGCTCCAGGCCCGTGGGCATGAGCTTCACCATGTAGTTGATGAGCGAGACGCCGACCATCGCCACCAGTGCCAGGATCAGCGGCAGCTTGGAGATGTTGAAGCGCTCGGCGATCGCCTGGTCGAGGTTGGCGCCCAGGATCAGCAGCACCACCGCCAGGAAGAAAAAGAACTTGAGGTAGAAGAACAGGCCGATGACGATGCCGCAGCCCAGCACCGCAAGCAGGTAATCGCGGTTGATGTTGTAGTCCTGGAGCGACTCCTCGGGCAGGTTGGCGAGCAGCGCGGTGAGCGCGATCAGGGCGAACAGCAGCGCCTCGCGCACGCGCAGCTTGGTAACCAGGTCGTCCTTGTGGATGGTCTTCTCGATCGCCATGGACCTGTCCTTCGCGCGGTCCCCGCCGCGTGCAGGGCCGATTCTCGGGCGAGCCAGCCCCGGGTGCAAGTCGGCGCGGTATAGTTGCCGCCATGTCGAAGGCTTTCGTACGCGAGACCGGGCACGAGGACGACGCGCCCGCGCCCGCCGAGGCGCCGCCGCCGCCGAAGAACTACATCACGCCGGCGGGATTCGCGCGGCTCAAGGCCGAGTTGAAGGCGCTGGTCGAGACCGAGCGGCCGGAAGTGGTGCGCACGGTGGCCTGGGCGGCCTCCAACGGCGACCGCTCGGAGAACGGCGACTACATCTACGGCAAGCGGCGCCTGCGCGAGATCGACCGGCGCGTGAGGTTCCTCATCAAGCGGCTGGAGGCGGCCGAGGTGGTGGGTTGCGCCGGGCGCGACACCGAGCAGGTGTTTTTCGGCGCAACCGTCACCGTCGCCTCGCAGGCGGGCGGCGAGCGCACGGTGACGATCGTGGGCGCCGACGAGGCCGATCCGGCAAAGGGGCGGGTGTCGTGGCTCTCGCCCATCGCGCGCGCGCTGCTCAAGGCGCGCGCCGGCGACGTGGTGACGCTGCGCACGCCCGCCGGCGCCGAGCAGCTGGAGATCATCGAAGTGCGTTACGAGGCAATCGAATAGGGAGAGCGCATGAGCATGTTGAGCGAGTTCAGGGAGTTCGCAGTCAAGGGCAACGTGGTGGATCTCGCGGTGGGCGTCGTGATCGGCGCCGCCTTCGGCAAGATCGTGGCTTCGCTGGTGGAGGACGTGATCATGCCGCTCGTCGGCTCGCTGATGGGCGGGGTGGATTTCTCGGGCCTTGCCTTGAAGCTGGGCAGCGCGACGCTAAAGTACGGCAAGTTCATCCAGACCTGCCTGGATTTCCTCATCATCGCCTGGGCGATCTTCATCATGGTGAAGCTCGTCAACCGCCTCAAGCGCGAGCAGGCCGCGCCCGCCGCGCCGGCGGCGCCTCCCGCCCCGCCCAAGCAGGAGGTGCTGCTGGAGCAGATCCGGGATCTGCTGAAGAAGTAGTTAGTTCTTGAAGTCCCCGGCCTTGAGCACCGAGAGCCTGGCCGGGTCGAGGTGCCGGCGCAGCGCGTCGCGCACCTGCACGGCGTCGAGCGCGGCGATGCGCTTCTCGAACTCGACGTCCCAACTGAAGTCGCGCCCGACGAAAAGGTAGTTCGCGATCCGGCCGGCGAGCGCGCGGTCCTGCGCGCGCTGCAGCCGCCGCGCCTCGAGGAACCCCTTCTTCGCGGCCTCCACCTCGCCGTCGCGGAAGCCGTCCCTGAGCGCGAGCTCGAGCTCCTCCCGGATCGCGCGCTCCACGCGCTCGCGGTTCTGCGGCGCGTAGATCGCCGAGATGCCGAAGCCCCCCGCCTCGTCGAGCGCGCTCGCGCTGAAATGGCTGTAGGTGCTGTACGAGAGGCCTTCCTTCTCGCGCACGCGCGCCGGCAGCCGCCCGGTGGAGGTGCCGCCGAGCAGCCAGTTGGCGAGCACCAGCGCCGGGAAGTCCGGGTGGTCGTCGCGCAGCCTGAGATTGACGCCTGCGCGCAAGACCGCGTTCGCCTTGTCCGGGGTCCGCACCTGCTCCTCGAGCGGCGGGCGCTCGAAGTAGCGCGCCGGGATGCGCTTGAACGGCGCGGGGCTGCGCCAGCCGCCGAACAGCTCCTCGACGAGCCTGATCACCTCGTCGGCGTCGAAGTCGCCCACGGCGACGAAGTGCGCGCCGCTCGCGCCCACGAGCTCCGCGTAGCAGCGCTTCGCGTCGGCGAGGCTGGCGGCCTTGATCTCCTCGAGCCGCTCGTCGGTGGTGTTGGTGTAGAGCCAGTGGCCGCGCGGGTAGGGGTTGAGGTGGCGTGCGAGCTTTTCGCTCGCGAGCGCCGCCGGGTCGCCGCGCCGCGACTCGGCGCCGGTGAGCGCCGAGCGCTTGAGCTCCTCGAACTCGCTCTCCGGGAACGCCGGCTCGCGCAGCACCTCGGCCGCGAGGCGCAGCGCCGCGGCGAGCTGCTCGCGGCGCGTGTCCACGGTGGCGCCGTCCACGTTCGCCGAGACGTCCGCCTTGAGGCGCTCGAAGGCGTCCTGCAATTCGGCGCGCGTGTGCCTGCGGCTGCCGCGCATCAGCATGCCGCCGGCGAGGGTGCAGGCGGCGCCGCGGTTCATCTTGCTCGACTCGTCGCCCCAGTACAGCGCGAGGCTCGCGTGCACGTTGCCGCCGCGCGTCTTCTTGGGCAGCAGCGCCACGCGGATGCCGTTGGCGAGCTCGCGCCGCACCAGGCGCGCCTCGATGTTCTGCGGCGAGGGATCGAAGGCCTCGCCCTCGGCGAACGACTGCGCGCCGCGGTAAGCGCCGACCGTGGCGGCGACGTCGGGCGCGCGCGGGATCTCGGCGCGCGCCGGCTGCGCGGTGGGCACGAACACGCCGAGCACGCGGTTCGCGGGCAGCAGGTATTGCGTGGCGACGCGCTGCACGTCGGCGGTGGACACCTTGCGCAGCCCGTCGCGGTAGACGAACAGCAGCCGCCAGTCGCCGACCGCGGCGAACTCCGCCAGCCAGCGGATGAGGCGCGGCGACTCGATCTGCACCTTCTCCATGTCGTTCGCCAGCGCGGTGCGGGCGCGCTCGATCTCGTCGTCGCGCAGCGGCGCCTTCGCCAGCCCCTCGAGCGTCTCGATGAGCGCCGCCCGCGCCGGCTCGAGCGGCGCGTCCTTGGTGAGCGTGGCGCCGAAGTAGGCGAAGCCGGGGTCGTGCAGCATCGAGGCGTAGCCCCAGATCGAGCTCGCCAGCCCCTTTTGCACGATGGCCTGGTGCAGCCGCCCGGTGGGCGCGGTGCCGAGCGCGTGCGCGAGCACCTCCAGCGCCGGGTAATCGGGGTGGCTGCCGGCGGCGACGCGGTACATCGCCGCCACGATCTGCGTGTCGCCCGTGCGGCGCAGCGTCACGTCGCGCTCGCCGTCCTGCGTCGGCTCCGAGGTGTAGGTGGATACCAGCGGCGCAGCGGGCCGCGCCACCGGCCCGAAGTGCTTCGCCACCATGGCGAGCGCGCGCGCCTCGTCGAAGCGGCCGCCGAGAATCAACATGGCGTTGTCGGGCCGGTACCAGGCGCGGTAGAAGGCCTGCAGGCGCTCGATCGGCGCGGACTCGATATCGGAGCGCGCCCCGATCACCGGGTTGCCGTAGTTGTGGAACGCGAACGCGAGGCGTTGCATGCGCTGGTAGAGCACGCTGCCCGGGCGGTTCTCGCCGGACTCGAACTCGTTTCGCACCACCGACATCTCGCTGTCGAGGTCCGACTTGCGCACGTGGGCGTTCGCCATGCGGTCGGCCTCCATGGCGAGCGCCCAGTCGAGGTTGTCTTCGGTCGCCGACAGCGTCTCGAAATAGGTGGTGCGGTCGTAGGAGGTGGTGCCGTTGTAGCGCGCGCCGCGGCGCACCATCTCGGCCTTGGGGTCGGGGAAGCGCGGCGAGCCCTTGAACAGCAGGTGCTCGAGCAGGTGCGCCATGCCTTTCTCGCCGTAGCCCTCGTGGCGCGAGCCGACGAAGTAGGTGAGGTGCACGGTGACCGTGTCGGCGCTCCGGTCGGGCACCGTGAGCACGCGCAGGCCGTTCTCCAGCCGGTACTCGGTAACGCCTTCTACGGAAACGACCTTCCGCGGCAGTTCGGCGGCGAGCGCCGCGAGCGCCCAGAAGGCGCCGAGGAGAAAAAGGAGGGGAGCGAGACGCCTGCTGGCCATGGCCGCCGTTTAGAGCGGCCATTCTAAGGGAGGTTCCCCGCCGTTACGGCTATTGCTTGGCCGGCGCCTGCCCGGCGCCCGGCTTGCCCCGCTGCGCTTGCATGCAGGCCCGCATCTCCTCACCCTGCTTGCCCTGGCAGGCGGCCATCGCCTGCTTGCGGCGCTCGGCCGCCTCCTTCGCGCGCGCCTCGCACCGCGCCGGGTCCTTCGCTTCGGCGCACATCTGCATGCGCATGCACTCGCCGCGCTCGGGCCCCTGCTTGCCCTCGCAGGCGGCGCGCGCTTTCTCGTGGGCGGCGCGCATCTTCTCGCGCTGCGCCTCGCAGGCCTTGGGGTCCGCGGCCTGGCTGCAGTCGTAGCGCGGGCGCTTGGCGGGATCCTTCGGCGGGGTCTGGGCGTGAACCAGGGTTCCGGCGAGCAGCGCGCCGGCGACAGCGAGCGTGAGCTTGATCATGACGGCGTCCTTTCCAGGGTCGACTTCAGTCTATGACGCGCAGGGTGGCGAGGCGTTGACATGGAAAACGTAACTCTTTGTATCATGGCGCGCGCCGATGAGCCTTGCGGACCGCCCCCACCGGATCGAGCCCGGCCTGGAGCCCGTGGCGGTCCCGCGCCGCCTGCCCAAGGGGGCCCACGTCTTTCGGCAGGGGGACCGCACGCGCGCGGTGTTCTACGTCATCGAGGGAGAAGTGCAGCTTTGCCGCGCCGGGCGCCGCGGCGAGCGCATCATCCTGCACCGCGCGCGCGCCGGAGACTATTTCGCCGAAGCCTCGCCGTGGAGCGAGCGCTATCACTGCGACGCGCTCGCGGTGCGGCCGGTGCGCCTGGCGGAGATTCCCGCGGGCCATTTTCGCCGCGCGCTGCGCGACGATCCCGGGCTTGCCGCGCGGTGGGTCGCGCTGCTCTCGCGCCTGCTGCAGGGCGCGCGCGCCCGCGCCGAGCGCACCGCACTCACCGGCGCCGAGGAGCGCATTCGCCACTACCTGGAGACGAACGGCGCGGGCGCGCGGCGCGAGGTCCTGCTTCCCGGCGCGCTGAAGGACCTGGCGGCCGAGCTGGGGATCGCGCACGAGACGCTGTACCGGGCGCTTGCCCGGATGGGACGGCGCGGCGTCATCGAGCGCGACGGTGCCCGCCTCAGGCTGGGGCGCGCGGGCGTATGACGCCGGTCATATGCCGGACGGGGCTGCGGCCGGAAAATGCCCGCTCCTTTCGATGCGGGAGCACGCAATGGGGCGGAACATCACGGTGGCGGCAGTCGCGGCGGCCGCTTTTTCCGCGATCGCGCTGACGGCCGGCGCGCAGCAGCACCGGCACGGCGCGGCGGCATCGCACCAGGCGCCTGCCGCCGACACGCGGGTGGCGGTCGGGTTTCCCGGCGAACTGCGCGAGCACACGCTCGCCAACATGCGCGACCACCTGCTTGCGCTGCAGCAGATCCAGGCCGCGCTCGCCGAGCGCGCCTATGACACCGCGGCCGCCATCGCCGAGAACCGGCTCGGCATGTCGTCGCTGCAGTCGCACGGCGCGCACGACGTCGCCAGGTACATGCCTCAGGGAATGCAGGACGCCGGCACGGCGATGCATCGCAGCGCGAGCCGGTTCGCGGTGTCGCTGCAGGAAGCCGCGATCACGCACGACCTGCGCCAGCCGCTGGCCGAGCTGTCGAAGGTCACCGCGAGCTGCGTCGCATGCCACGCCGGCTACCGGCTGAAGTAGCCGCGCCGCACCGCCGGGAACGGGTGGCGCCCGCCTCGCGGGCGCTCGAGATCAGCCCAGGTTCCTCAGCATGGTCTCGGCGTCCGAGACCTCGAACTTGCCCGGCGCCTCGATGTTGAGCTGCTTCACCGCGCCGTCGTCCACCAGCATCGAGAAGCGCGCCATCCGCGTGCCCATGCCGCGCGCGCCGAGGTCGAGATCGAGGCCGAGCGCCTTGGTCCACGCGGCGCTGCCGTCGCCGAGGAACCGGATCTTGCCGAGCGCCTTCTGGTCGCGGCCCCAGTGCGCCATCACGAAACCGTCGTTCACCGCGACGCACCAGATCTCGTTCACGCCCTTGGCCATCAGCTTGTCGCGGTTGGAGAGGTAGCTCGGCACGTGCTTCGCCGAGCAGGTCGGGGTGTAGGCGCCGGGCAGGCCGAAGATCGCGATGCGCTTGCCCTTGACGGCGTCCAGGACGTTCACTTCCTTGGGCGCCATCGCGCAGTGGGTGGCCGAATCGAACTCGGTGGTCTCCATCAGCTTGCCCTCGGGCAGCCGGTCGCCGACCTTGATGGTCATGAGTGTCCTCCTTGAATAGAGTGGAGCGGGCCTGCGGGGGCGCCGAGTTTAACCCGGGAAAACGCGGTCGAGCTTGAAACTGCGAACGCGCGCCGCCCGGCGCCGCAGCCTTCCCCAGGGCCGCGAAGAAAATCGGGGACGGGGGACAGACCCCGATGGGGACAGACCCCGAATTTTCCTGGTTCTCGCTCTTCGGGGTCTGTCCCCACTAGTGTCCGGTTAAAAGTCGAACAAAGTTAACTGCTTGGAGTGATCGGG
>CAZVHU010000024.1:0-28041 GCA_964627075.1 uncultured Enterobacteriaceae bacterium
ATCACTCCAAGCAGTTAACTTTGTTCGACTTTTAACCGGACACTAGTGGGGTCAGAGCCCTATTTCCCGAAAACCGGGGTCAGACCCCGGGGAAATCGGGCTCTGACCCCTATTTTCGGGCTGCTACTATATCGGCCTCGGCCGCGCGGAGGGGGACATCGTACCCTGCGGCACGAACCTACGAGGAGGAGACCACTAGATGAACCTGACCAAGAAAACCGCTGCACTGGCCGCCTTCGGGGCGTTCGCCCTGGCCGGCGTGAGCGCGCAGGCGCAGACCACCCTGACCCTGTCGAACTGGGTGCCGCCGCAGCACCCGATCGTCGTCTACATGATGAAGCCCTGGTCCGACGAGGTGGCGAAGGCCACCAACGGGCGGGTCACCATCAGCATGCTGCCCAAGGCGATCGCGGCGCCGAACCAGCACTATGACGCCACCATCAACGGCCAGGTGGACGTCGCGTGGGCGACCTACGGCTACCAGCCCGAGCGTTTCGCCCCGTACCTGATCGCGGAGCTGCCCCAGCTGGGCGACACCGCGGTGCATAACGGTGTGGCGCTCTGGCGCACCCACAAGAAGCACATCGAGAAATCGGGCATCCACAAGGACGTGCAGCTGCTGGGCGTGATGACGCACGGCCCGGGCCTGTTCCACCATTCCAAGAAGCACATCATGGTGCCCGCCGACCTGCAGGGGCAGAAGATCCGCGTCGGCGGCGACGTGCCCAAGGCGATCGTCGAGGCCTGGGGCGGGGTGGTGATCACGCAGCCGGCGCCGAAGTCCTACGAGATCCTGTCGGCGGGCATCGCCGACGGCATCATGTTCCCGACCGAGTCGCTGAAGAGCTTCAAGATCGCGGGCCTGGTCAAGCACACGACCTACGTGAAAGGCGGCTTGTACAGCTCCTCGTTCTGGTTCGCGATGAACAAGAAGAAGTTCGAGAGCCTGTCGAAAGCCGACCAAGACGCGATCATGCGGGTCTCGGGCGAGAAGTTCGCGCGCCTCGCCGGCGCCGGCTGGGACCGCGCAGACAAGGAAGGCATCGCGGCGATGAAGGAGGCGGGCGGCTCGATCAAGGAGGCCTCGCCCAAGCTGGTCGCCGATCTGAGGAAGCTCACCGAGAAACTGGAGCTGGAATACGGCGCAAGGATGGACGCCATGGGCATCGACGGCAAGGAGACGATCAAGTTCTTCCGCGCCGAGGTGGCCCGGGTCGCTGCGGAGAAGTAAGGCGCCAGGAGCCGCGCCCGGGCGAGCGCCTGGGCGCGGCTTTTTTTTCTCCGGGCCGCGGGATGTCCGACTCGCTGACTGACGCGCATCACCCCGAGAGCCTGTTTCCGGGGCGGGCCGGCGGCTGGGCGGCCTGGACGCTGGGCACCATCGCGGCGCTCGACCTTGCGGCGATGATGCTGCTCACCTTCGTGGACGTCTCGGGGCGCAAGTTCTTCGCCGCGCCCGTCTACGGCGCCTACGAGATCACCGAGTTCATGATGGGCGTGCTGATCTTCACCGCGCTGCAGCTGGTCACCGCGCGCGAGGCGCACGTCACGATCGACGTCCTGGACCACTTCGTGCCCCGCGCGCTCGCGACCTGGCAGCGCTTCGTCGTCAGCCTGCTCAGCAGCGCGGTGCTCTCGGTGCTCGCCTGGCGCCTGTGGGTGCTTTCGGCGAGCCACCTGCGCACCGTCGAAGTGACCATGACGCTGCACATCCCGCACGGGCCGTTCACCCGTGCCTTTGCCGTGATGGCGATGCTCGCGGCGCTGGCGAGCGTCGTCGTCGCCTGGACGCACTGGCAGCGCATCCGGGCCGCGCGATGATCGAGACCCTGATCGCGTTCGCGGCGCTGCTCGCGCTCGCTTTTGCGCGCATGCCGATCGCCTTCGCCATGCTGGTGGTGGGGGTCACCGGCTTCGCGCTCAAGCGTGGCTGGCCTGCGGCGTTCGACCAGCTTGCGCAGACCACCTTCAGCGCGGGCATCGACTACGAACTGTCCGTGGTGCCGCTATTCATCCTGATGGGAAATTTCGTCGCGCGCGCCGGCATGTCGCAGGAGCTGTTCCGCGCCGCCTACGCCTTCATCGGGCACTGGAAGGGCGGGCTCGCGATGTCCACCGTCGTCGCCTGCGCGGGTTTCGGCTCGATCTGCGGCTCGTCGATTGCCACCGCGGCCACCATGGCGCGCGTCGCCTACCCGCCGATGAAGAAGCTCGGCTACTCGGACAAGCTGGCGGCCTCCTCGATCGCCGCGGGCGGCACCCTCGGCATCCTGATCCCGCCCTCCACCATCATGGTGATCTACGGCATCATCACCGAGACCAACATCGGCAAGCTGTTCGCAGCCGGGGCGCTGCCGGGCGTGCTCGCCGCGGTGCTGCTGTGCCTGGCGGTGCGCTGGGTGGTGTGGCGCGACCCCAAGGCGGGCCCTGCCGGCGAGCGCTCTTCGTGGCGCGAGCGGATCGAGGCGCTGAAGGGGATCTGGGGCGTGGCGCTGCTGTTCGCGATTTCGATCGGCGGCATCTACGCGGGATTCTTCACCGCGACCGAGGGCGCGGGCGTCGGCGCCTTCGGCGCGTTCGTGTTCGCGCTCGCGCGGCGCGCCCTCACCTGGAGGGCGCTGCGCGCCATCCTGCTCGAGTCGGCGCAAACCACCGGGATGCTGTTCACGATCCTGATCGGCGCGCTGGTGTTCGCCAACTACGTCAACTTCACCAGCCTGCCGCGCGACCTCTCGCAGTTCGTCGAGCAGTTCAGGATCCAGCCGATCATGGTGGTGGCGGCGATCTGCGTGATCTACGTCATCCTGGGCTCGGCCATGGAGGAACTGTCCATGATCCTGCTCACGGTGCCGGTGTTCTTTCCGCTGGTCGTCGGCATGGGATTCGACCCGGTGTGGTTCGGCATCCTGGTGGTGGTGGTGGTGGAGATCGGCCTGATCAGCCCGCCGGTCGGGATGAACCTGTTCGTGCTCGGCTCGCTGCTGCCGCAGGTCGGGACCGGGACGCTGTTCCGCGGCGTGATGCCGTTCGTGACAGCCGACGTGGTGCGGCTGTTCATCCTGCTCGCGTTCCCCGCCATCTCGCTGTGGCTGCCGTCGGTGCTGAAGATCGCCGGCGGCTGAGCGGCGCCCGCGCTGCGCCGCTCAGAGCATCGCCAGCGCCATCTCGCGCAGCCTGCCCTTCTGGATCTTGGTGGCGTTCGCCCCGGGCGTGACGGGGAACGCCGCCACCGCCAGCACCCGCCGCGGCACCTTGTAGCGGGCAAGGCGCGCCGCGACGTGCGCGATCACCCGCGCCTCATCGAGCGCGGCACCCTGTTCGAGCACCACGCACGCGACCGGGGCGAGGGCACCCCCGAGCGGCACGCCAACCACCTGGCAGGCGGCGATTCCCGGTACCTCCTGCACTACCGCCTCGATCTCGGCCGGGCTGACCAGGAACCCCCCGAGGCGCAGCGAGTCGCCCATGCGGGTGAGGAAAACAAAGCGACCATCGGGCTGGGTGAAGCCGAGGTCGCCCGACCGGTAGTATTGGTCGGCGGTGAAAGCCGCCGCCGTCGCCTGCGGGTCTTCGAGGTACTCGAGCATGCGGCTCGCGGGCGCGAGGAACTCCAGCTCGCCGGCCTCGCCATGCGGCAGCACCCGGCCCGACTCCGGGTCGCGCGCACGAACCCGCGCCCGGGCGCTCACCGGCTTGCCGCCGGCGGGCATGCGCTCCGCGACTGGCGCGTTTTCGCTCTGGCGGGCGAACAGCGCCTGGATCTCGCTCGTTCCATACAGGCCCACGAGCGTCACGCCACGCGCCTCGGCGCGCGCCACGATGTCGCCTTGCGCGGGATTGAATGCCGCGTAGCCGAAGAAGCGCAGCGAAGGGAAGGGCCGCTCGGCGTCGCTCTGCGCGAGCAGTTGCGCGAACGCGTCGTCGGTGCCGTTGGCGTGCGTGACGCGGTGCGCCGCAATGTCGCGCGCGGCCTGCGCGGCGTCCCAGGCCGGCGTCATCACCACGGGCCGGCCGGCGGCGAGCGCCGCCATCGCACTGCAAAATCCGAACACGCCGCAAAGCGGCGGCGCGAGCAGCATCACCGAATCGGCGCCGATCGAGAAACCTTGCGTTACGTCAACGGCGTGCGAAAGGACCGAGCGCTGGGTGTGGAGCACGAACTTGGGCGCCTTGGTCGTGCCCGAAGTGGTGAAGAGCACGCAGCCGGTGTCGGGCCCGGCGTGCTGACCGGAAAGTTCCGTGCCGCCGGCTAGCTCGGAGTAGGCGAGCGAGCGCTTGCCCGCAACCGCCTGCGGAACCGGCTCGCTTTCGCCGTAGACGATGACCGCCTCAAGCGGCTCGAGCGCCTGCGGATCGCATTGCGCGAGGATCCCGGGGAAGTCCAAGCCCTTGAATTGCGGCCAGAAGATGAGCGCCCGCGCGCGCGAGCGGTACAGGATGTCCGCAAGCTCGTGGCTGCGGAAGCGCGTGTTCACCGAAAGCGCGACCAGGCCCAGCTGCGCGCAGGCGAAGAACGCCGCGAGCCAGGCCGGCACGTTGGGAAGCCACAGCGCGACGCGATCGCCCGGCTTCAGGCCGAGGCGCGCGAAGCCCGCGGCGACGCGCCGGCTTTCGGCCGCCAGCTCGCGGAACGACAGCGCGCGGCCGCGCTCGATCAGCGCGGGCGCCGCGGCATCGGCGCGCGCAGCGAGCAGCTCGGGCAGCGTTCGGGCGTTCACTTGCGTTGAAGATTAAAGCGTTGCGCGCGTTTCCTGCAACGTCGCCGCAAAAGCGCGGCGGCGCGCGCGAAGTGCGATTACGCCGCGCATGCGGAAAATTTCGCAAGCGATGGAAAAATCTTCCCGCGCGGCGATTGAATTCGCGTTTCGGCCTCGCTAAGATGCGCAGTCGCTTGCGCCGCGCTCGTTGCGCAGCAGGCGCGCTCGAGGGGGAAACGAATGCCGACCGTAGTCACCAAGGCCGATCTGGTACAGGCCGCCGCGCGCGCCGGCAACATGAGCAAGGTCGCGGCGGGCGAGGCGGTGAACGCGGTGTTCGACGCGATCGTGAACAACGTCGCCAAGGGCAAGCGCGTCACCGTTGTCGGCTTCGGCACCTTCCTGCCTCGCAAGCGCAAGGCACGCGCCGGCCGCAATCCGGTCAACGGCAAGGAGATCCGCATCGGCTCGAAGACCGTGCCGGCGTTCGCCGCCGGCCAGGGCTTCAAGGACGCCGTGGAAGGGCGCTAGGAAAATAGGGGTCAGAGCCCTATTTCGGGCGCCGCTGTTCAAAGCGAGCCGCGGAGGCGAAATAGGGCTCTGACCCCGATTGAGGGGCTGCGAGGAATCCGTCGCAGCCCTTTGTTTTTGCGGGCATTGCAAAGCACAATCCGGCTTGGCAGAATCGGCCCGGGAACGACCCATCCGCACATGGAACGCCTACTCATCCTCTCGCTCGACAGCCACGGCGTGCCGCATCGCTGGATCAGCTGGCAGCAGGCCTGCTTCTACTACGCCAAGAACCTGGTGGCGTGGACGCTGGGCGAGCGCACCTTCACCTTCCACGGCGGCATCTCGCGCCTGACGGGAGAGCGCTCGCGCATCACCACCGCGTCGATCATCGCCATCAAGGGCAAGGCGCTCGCCTCGAAGGGCTTCAACCAGGTGCCGCCGCTGAACAACCGCGAGCTCTTCCGGCGCGACCGGCACATGTGCGCCTACTGCGGCGCCGAGCACTCGTTCCTGCGCCTGACGCGCGACCACATCATTCCCTTGTCGCGCGGGGGCCGCGACACGTGGATGAACGTGGTGACCGCGTGCCGGCACTGCAACGGCCACAAGAGGAACCGCCTGCCCGAGGAATCGGGCCTCGAGCTGCTTTACGCGCCCTACGTGCCGAACAAGGCCGAGTACCTGATCCTGACCAACCGGCGGATCATGGCCGACCAGATGGACTTCCTCAAGCAGCACGTGGCGTCGCACTCGCGGCTCGTCCTCGCCCCTGCCTGAGTTCTGGCGTAACAGCGGCTTTCATCTCCTAGAGCGGGACCCGGCGGGGCGGCTGCGCCTCACCGACGACTTCCTGCGCGCCTACTACCTGCGGCCGGAGATCCATCCGGTCGAGCAATCGTGCGACGCCGAGCACGCGCTGCACGCTGCGCTCATGCGCGAGCCGCGGCGCGCGGTTGCCGAGTCCGAGATCGAGGCGCTCGCCGACGCCGACGCGAGAGATAACTACCGGACCTTCCTGCGCTTCCGGGACCGCCTGCTCTGCGCGGAGTCCATCGAGGCGAGCTACGCGGGGCTGTTCCACGGCAAGGGCGTCGACGTGCCGCCGCTGTTCGTCGCGCAGCTCGCGCACGTGATCCTCCGGAACGTGCTCGCATCGAGCGAAGACCCGCTCGAGCTGCGCGCCGCGGAGCTGTTCTTTCGCGAGCAGAAGGCGACGCTGAAGGACGGCCACGTGCTCGCCGCCGATCTCGAGACCGTCGAGATGCACGCCTCGGGCTCGCGTTACGGCAGCCTCGGGCGGCTGATCGTGGAGGCGAAGTCGCCGCTTGCGACGGCGAGCCTCGACGTGCTCGACCGCGCCAACGCGAGCCTTTACTGGGAACGGGAATCCCGATACGACACGGTGATCAGCCTCAGCTACGGGCGGCCGGCGCTGGACGCCTTCGCGCGCGTGATCGCGGCCTGGGTGCGCCACTTCTTCGGCGTCGAGGTGAAGGTCGTCCCCTTGCGCGCCATCGACGAGCCGCGCTGGGCCTGGCACATCGGGCTGGATGCCGAGGCAACCGCGATCCTGAACGACCTGTGGCAGGGGGGCGAGGTGGAGCCCGGCCGCATGCGGCGCATCGTGGCGCTGTTTCGCATGGATTTCGCCGACCCCGCGGCGATGCGTGCCGACATCGCGGGGCGAGCGGTGTACCTTGCGCTCGCGATGAACGAGCACGACGAGATCCGCATGAAGCCGCAGAACCTGCTCGTCAACCTGCCGTTGAACGAGGCATGAGCGCCAGGCCGCAGTATTGGGACCGGGCCAAGCGCGCCCTCGCGCGCCGCGACCCGGTGATGCAGGCGATCATGCGGCGCCACCCGCGCGTGCACCTGGTGTCGCGCGGCGACCCGTTCCAGACGCTCGCCCGCGCCATCGTAGGGCAGCAGATCTCGGTCAAGGCGGCGCAGTCGGTGTGGAACCGGCTGCTCGAGATCGCCCCCGAGATGAGCTGCGGGCAGGTGCTCGCGGCCGAGCGGCGCGCGCTGCGCGCCTGCGGGCTCTCGGACCGCAAGACCGAGTACATCGCCGATCTCGCGCTGCATTTCTCCAACGGCTCGGTGCACGTGCACCGCTGGCCGCAGATGTCGGACGAGGAGGTGATCGCGGACCTCGTGCAGGTGCGCGGCATCGGCCGCTGGACCGCCGAGATGTTCCTCATGTTCAACCTGCTGCGGCCCGACGTGCTGCCGCTCGACGACCTGGGACTTCAGCGCGCGGTGAGTCTCGCCTACCGCGGCGGCAGGAAGCTGAGCGCGCGCGCGATCGAGCGCATCGCTGCGCCCTGGCAGCCGTGGCGCTCGGTCGCCACCTGGTACCTGTGGCGCTCGCTCGACCCTGTTCCGGTAGAATACTGACGGTGCTGCGGGGCCGGAGTGTAAAGCGTGGCTTTGCACTCTGGCACGCCCAGGGGCGCCTCGATTTCATTCACCAGGTCAGGAAGTCGGCATGAGCCGAAGCATCCGTATCGCGCGCCGCCTTGCCGCCATTGCTGGCGGTCGCCGCCATGCTCCGAGGGCGTGCGCTGGATGGTGCTGAAGAAGCCGGCGAGCGCCTCGCAGGCGCAGATCAAGCAGTTCGCCAGGGCGGTGGGCATGGCCAACAACCGCCCCGTGCAGCCTCTCGGCGCGCGGCCCGTGCTGCAGTAGCGCGGGAGCCGCATTGACCGTGACACTGAACCAGCCCGCCTTCCACTGCGGGCGCGTGATCGAGATCCCGACGCCGCGCCGGACTGCGTACGACGCCAAGCGCTTCGGCGTGAAGCTGCCGGCGGGCACGCCGATGACGGTCACCGAGTGCGCCTGCGCCTCGGCGATCTGGTACACGCCGGGGCGCTGACGCTGAAATGAGGCAATCGGCGCTTCTGGCCTGCGCGGCGGCGCTGGCCGTGCGCGCTGTCCCCGCGCCGGCGGCGGAAAGCGACCAGTTCTTGCCCGAGGTCGATGCGTTTGTCGGCCTGGGCGATCGCACGCGCCTGTTCCTGCTCGCCACCGGCAGCATCGCCGACCCGGCGGGCGGCGACGGCGGCACGCAGTTCCAGGACATGCAACTCGGGGTGCACCTCGACGTCACGCTCGCGCCGCGCCTGCGGCCGGAGCTGCTCAAGGGCGACTGGCATCGCAATCGCTACCTGTGGATGCGGATCGGCTACCGCTACGGCCGCAGCCTCGGCAGCACCGACGACTCGGACCCTTACCGCGAGAATCGCGGCATTTTCGAGCTCACCGGGCGCACTCAGCCGCTCGCCGCGGGGCTGGAGGTGATCGGCCGCTTCAGGTGGGACGCGCGCGACGTCAACGACCGCTACTCGAACCGCTACCGCCTGCGGCTGCAATTGGAGAAGGCCTTCGATTGGAGCGGCCGCGCGGTGGTCCCGTTCGCCAATGCCGAGACCTTCTACGACACGCGGTTCGACACCTGGAACAGGCAGCGCTACCAGCTCGGCGCGGAATTCGAGCTCGACCGGTCCTGGCGGCTGGAGCCCTCGCTCTACCGGCAGAACGACAGCCGCTCCGAGCCGGCGCGCGTCGACGCGCTGGGGCTGGCGCTGAAGTATTTCCACTGAGGCAGGCGTCGCCTGAGTCCCACTCTGGTCGGTCTTGCAACGCTCGCGTGCCTGGCGGCCGGATTCGCGCTCGGCCTGTACCTCAACCGGCGCTAGGGAAGCTCTGAACAAGTTGCACGTGCGCGACGGTGGCGGGGCGGCACCAGCCAGCTGAGGGCGGGTCACCGTCCAGGAGCAGGCGTGGAGGCGCGTCCGTCGCCGCCGGCCAGCCCGGCAAGCGCCGGATCGCCCGGATTGATCTCCGCGAGGAGCTTCACGTAAGCGATGGATTGCGCTGTGTTTCCCGCTTCGCGGTGGAGCGAAGCGAGCGCGATGAGCAGGTCGCGGCTGCCATCGGAGCGCGGGCGAGCGGCTTCGAGCACGCGTATGGCTTGCACGCGCTTGCCGGCGTCTTCGAGCGCAAGCGTGTAGAGGTAGGCGAGGCGCGACGGCGCATCCTTCGCGCGGGTCGCGGCGGCCAGCAGCTCGAGCGCCTCGCGCTTTCGCTGCTGGCGAACGAGCGAAAGCGCGAGCGCCTCGACGAGCGCCGCCTCCTTCGGGCGCAGCGCCAGCCCGGCGCGCAAGACCTTCTCCGCATCGCTTTCGCGCTGCGTCGCGCGCAGCAGGTCGGCAAGGTTGACGATCGCCGGAACCGATGCCGGGTCGAGTGCGAGCGCAGAGCGGTACGCCGCTTCGGCCTGCTCGAGGCGCCCGCGCGCAAGCGCGAGGTTTCCGAGGCCCACGCGGCCCTCGGGACGGTCTTCGTTGGCGCGGTGGCTCGCCTCCAGCTCGGCGAGCGGGGTGCCTGGATCGTGCGCGAGCAGCCGTGCCGCCTCGATGCGCACCGCGCGCACCGGGTCGGCGAGCAGCGCGCCGATCAGCTGCTGCCTGCGCTCGGGCGGCGCTGCCTCGAAACCGCTCAGCGCCGCGCGCCGCACGAGCGGATCGGCGTCCTGCAGCGCCGCGACGAACAGCTTGCCCGAGAGCGCGCCGGGATAGCGGCGCGCGAGCTCGAGCGCGCTCGCGCGCGCAATCGCCGGCTGCTCCTTGTCCTCGATGACTCCGGCGAGCAGGCGCAGGGCGCCGGGCTTGCCGCGGCGTCCGGCATCGAGCGCTTCGGCAAAATGCGGCGCAGGCCGGTAGCCCGGATTGCGGCGCTCGATCTCGGCGGCGGCCCACTGCGCGCTCTTCGAGGCGTGGCAGCCGTTGCAGGCGTTGGGCGCGCCGGTCGTCTGCGTCAGGTCCGGTCGCGGAATGCGGAAGCTGTGGTCGGCGCGCGGGTCCACCACCATGTACACGGTGCGCGGCGCGTGGCACTCGACGCAGGCGCTCCCCGGCCCGCCGGGCGCGTGGAAATGGTGCGTGCGGTCGTCGTAATCGCGCTTCTTCAGCCCGCGCGTGTCGATGCCGGCGCGCGCCGCGGCGCCCTGCGCGTTGTGGCAGGTGACGCACAGCGCGTTGCCTTCGGCCTTGCGCTGCCCTGAGTGCGCGTCGTGGCAGTCCGAGCAGCGCAAGCCCTTCCGGAACATCCGGCTCTGCAGGAACGAGCCGTACTCGTAGACTTCGTCGCGGATCTGGCCGTCGGCGTGATACAGCCCCTCGGCGAGCAGCGCAGGAAGGTGCGTGTCCATGAACCGCTTGCCGTATTCGTAGTCCGGCGCGATGACGCCGCGCCGCGCATGGCAGCGCGCGCAGGCTTCGACCTGGACGCGGTTCTCGGCCGCCCCGAGGTCCACCTGCAGGCCCATCTCGCCGGCCGGCGGGCGCGTGTCCTTCCTGTCTTTCGCGTAGGCGCCGGCCCACGCCGCGTGCGCGGAGCCGGGGCCATGGCAAGCCTGGCAGCCGACGCTGATCTGGTGCCAGCGCGTGGCGTAGGCTTCCTTCGCGACGTCGTAGTTCTTCTTCAGGTCGGTCGAGTGGCACTCGGCGCACATGAAGTTCCAGTTCTGCGAAGGCTTGGTCCAGTGCAGCTCGTCGCGGTGGTCGATGCGCTGCTTCGGGTAGAGGTGGAACCAGCGCTTGCGCTCCGTGTCCCACGCGACCGAGAGCGCCTGCAGCCGGCCGCCGGGCAACTCGACGAGGTACTGCTGCAAGGGCGTCAAGCTGAAAACGTACCTCACCTCGAGCTCGGCGGGCCTGCCGTCGGGCCCGTCGGCGCGCACGAACGGCTTGCCGTCGCGGCGGAAGAAGCGGTAGCGGAATCCCTGCGCGGCAAGCTCGGCGCCGTTGAAATCGCCGAGCACGCTCTGCGCCGTGACTTGCTGCATCGCGAGCGCGTGATGCGAGCCCTGCCAGGCGGCAGCCTGCGCGGCATGGCAGCCCGCGCAATCCCGGTCGTCGACGAACCTGGCCGCGACGCTTGCGGCGGAAGCCGCCGCGACGGGGGCATCCACGGTCGGCGCCTTGCGCGGCGGCGCGCTGCGCGGCGTCCACAGCGCGATGGAGGCGGCGATTGCGAGGCTCGCGCCGAGCGCGAGCCAGGCAAGGCGCCGGCGGCCGATTCCCGTCATGCGCTCGAGTCTAGCGGAACGCGCGGCAGAATGCGGGGCCAGACTGCCGGAGTGTAAAGTATGACTTTACACTTCCCGGCCCTGCGCCTGCCTGCCGGCAGGCGTAGAATTGCGCCCGATGAAGACCACTTTCCTCGAGTTCGAGCAGCCGGTGGCGGAGCTCGAAACCCGCATCGAGGAGTTGCGCTACGCGCAGGAGGACCCGGCCTCGGAGCTTTCGGAGGAGATCCAGCGCCTGTCGAAGAAGAGCGCGGCGCTCACCAGGGAGATCTACGCCAAGCTCACGCCCTGGCAGGTGGCGCAGGTGGCGCGCCACCCCCAGCGCCCGTACACGCTGGATTACGTGCAGATGCTGTTCGGCGGGTTCGAAGAGCTGCACGGCGACCGCACGTTCGCCGACGATGCCTCGATCGTCGGGGGCCTCGCGCGCTTCGACGGCGAGCCCTGCATGGTGATCGGCCACCAGAAGGGGCGCGACACCAAGGAGAAGATCCTGCGCAACTTCGGCATGCCGCGCCCCGAGGGCTACCGCAAGGCGCTGCGCCTGATGAAGCTCGCGGAGAAATTCTCGATGCCGGTGTTCACCTTCGTGGACACGCCGGGCGCCTACCCGGGCGTCGACGCCGAGGAGCGCGGCCAGTCCGAAGCGATCGGCAGGAACCTGTTCGAGATGGCGCGGCTGCGCACGCCGATCATCGTGAGCGTCATCGGCGAGGGCGGCTCGGGCGGCGCGCTCGCGATCGCGGTGGGCGACGTGGTGCTGATGCTGCAGTACGCCACCTATTCGGTGATCTCGCCCGAGGGCTGCGCCTCGATCCTGTGGAAGAGCGCCGACAAGGCGGCCGAGGCGGCCGAGACGCTCGGTATCACCGCGAGCCGCCTGAAGACGCTCGGCCTCGTCGACAAGGTGGTGCCCGAGCCGCTCGGCGGCGCGCACCGCGACCCGCAGGCGACCGCCGCGGCGCTGAAGAAGGCGCTTGCCGAGGCGCTGCGCGAGGTGCAGGAGAAGAAGCCGAGGGAGCTCGTCGAGCAGCGGCTCGAGCGGCTGATGAGCTATGGCCGCTTCAAGGAAGCCGAAGAGCGCTAGCGTGCTCGAGGCGGCGCGGGCGGCGCTCGCCGCAGCGTCGCCGCTCTCTGGCAAGCGGATCTGCGTGGGCCTTTCGGGCGGCGTGGATTCGGTCGTCCTGCTGCACGTCCTGCGTACGCTCGCCCCTGAGTTCGGCTACCGGTTGAGCGCGCTGCACGTCAACCACGGCCTGAGCCGGAGCGCGCTCGACTGGCAGCGGCGCTGCGCGGCGCTTTGCAGGCGCTGGCATGTCCCGTTCCGTGCGCGGCGGGTTCGCGTCGCAAGATCGGGAGAGGGGATCGAGGCGGCCGCACGCAGGGCGCGGCGCAAGGCATTTGCGACGGCGCGAGTGGACGCGATCGCTCTCGGCCACCAGCTCGACGACCAGGCCGAGACCGTGCTGCTCAACCTGCTGCGCGGCGCGGGCGTGAAGGGCGCCGCCGCGATGCCCGCCGCGGGGCGCCTTGGCGCCAAGCGCGTGCTACGGCCGCTGCTCGGCGTGCGGCGCGAGGACATCGTGGCTTATGCGCGCGCGCAGCGGCTTTCGTGGATCGAGGACGAGATGAACGCCGACGAGGCGCTTGCGCGCGGTTTCCTTCGCGTGCGCCTCGGGCCGCTGCTCGAATCGAGGTTCCCGCGCTGGCGCGAGGCGCTCGCGCGCGCGGCGCGCCTGTTTGCCGCGGAGGACGAGCGCCGCGCCGGGCTGCTGCGCGGGTTCCTCGCCGCGCAGGGCCTGCGCGCGCCCAGCGAGCGGCGCCTCGCGGAAATGCTGCGCCAGCTCTCAAACCCGCGGCCCGGCGCGCGCGCGCTGCTCATCCACGACGGCGCCGCGCTGCGCCTTTACCGCGGGCGGGTGAGCGTCGCGCGCGCGGCGCCGCCGGCCGAACTCAAGCCGGTGCGGTGGCGCGGCGAGGAAGTCCTCGCGCTCACGGCGCTCGGCGGCGAGTTGCGCTTTGCGCGCGCGCGTGGCGGCATCGATCCCGGAAAGCTCGACGGCGCGCGCGTGACCGTGCGTACGCGCGCGGGCGGCGAGCGGCTGCGCCCGGATGCGAAGCGCCCGAGGCGCACGCTGAAGAACCTCTTCCAGGAGGCGGGCATCCCGCCCTGGGACCGCGGGCGCCTGCCGCTGCTTTTCTGCGGCGAGGACCTGGTCTGGGTGCCGGGGCTGGGCGTGGACGCCGCATACCAGGCGCCCGCGGGCAAGCGCGGCATCGTGCCGGTGTGGCGCTCGCGCTAGCGACCGCGCAGCAGGCGATCGACCATTTCCTGCGCCGCGCCGAGGTAGCGCACCGGGTCGACCGCTTCGGCGATCTCGCGCGGCGAGAGGTGCTCGGTGACTGCAGGGAGCGAGCCGAGCACCTCGCCGAGCGAGCGGCCGGATTCGGCGGCCGCGCGGCACGCATCGTAGACCACGTCGTGCGCCTCCTGACGCCCGAGGTGCGGCGCGAGCGCCATCATCGCCGCTTCGGCCACGATCAGGCCCGAAGTGACGTCGAGGTTCCTGCGCATGCGGGCTTCGTCCACGACCAGGCCGCCCAGCATGAACTTCGCCTGCGCGAGCGCCCCCGAGGCGAGCACGAAGCTCTCGGGAATCGCGATCCATTCGGCATGCCACGGCCCGGTGGCGCGCTCGAAGTCCTGCACCGTGGCGTCGAGCATCAGCGCGCAGTGCTGGCGCACCGCCTTCCCGGCGGCGAGGATCAGCTCGCAGGAGATCGGGTTGCGCTTCTGTGGCATGGTGCTGGAGGCGCCGCGTCCGTGCACGAACGGCTCGAAGGCCTCCGCCACCTCGTTCTGCATCATGAGCATGACGTCGTTCGCGATCTTGCCGAGCGAGCCCGTGACGAGGCCGAGCAGCAGCACGCATTCGGCAAGCGAATCGCGCGCCACGTGCCAGGTGATCGCCGGCACCCCGAGCTTGAGTTCGCGCGCGAGTTCCGCCTGAACCGCGAGTCCCTTGCCGCCGAGCGAGGCGAGCGTGCCGGCGGCGCCGGCGAACTGCGCCACCTCGAGGCGCGGCCGCAGCTCGGCAAGGCGCGCGGCGTGCCGGTCGAACATCGAGAGCCAGATCGCCGCCTTGTAGCCGAAGGTGACGGGCAGGGCGTGCTGCAGGTGGGTGCGTCCGGCCATCGGGGTGTCGCGGTAGCGGTGCGCGAGCCTGGCCAGCACCGCGCGCAGCTCGGCGATGTCGCCGTCGACCAAGTCGAGCGCGGCTCGCAGTTGCAGCACCACCGCGCTGTCCATGATGTCCTGGGTGGTCGCGCCCCAGTGCAGCCAGCGCCCGGCCTCGCCGCACTGCGCCGCAACCTGGCGCACGAGCGGCAGGATGGGGTAGCCGACGGTCTCGGTCTCGGCCTTCAAGCGCTCGAGGTCCAGGTCCCGGGCGCTCGCCCTTGCGGCGATCTCGCGGGCCGCTGGCTCGGGGATCACCCCGGCGCGCGCCTCGGCCCGGGCAAGCGCCACCTCCACCTCTACGCAGCGCTCGAGAAACGCCGCGTCCGAGAACACTGCGCGCATCGCCCCGGTGCCGAACAGGTCGCGAAAGATTCTCGAATCCAGCACGGTGGTTGCCATGCGCGGAGGGTAGCGTATATCCTTGGCTGCAAAGGAGGAGCACCGCATGAAAGCCGTCATTCGACTGACCGCAGGACTCGCCGCCCTCGCGCTCGCCGCCGGAACCGCGTTCGGGCAGGCGAAGCCCAACCCGGCCTGGCCCAAGACGCTCACGCTCGGCACCGCCTCGGTGGGCGGCACCTACTTCGTCTACGGGCAGGTGTGGGCGAGCCTGGTGAACGAGAAGCTCGGCACCAACATCAGCACGCAGCAGACGCAGGGCCCGAACCAGAACATCATCCTCACCAACTCGCGGCAGGTGGACTTCGGCATGACCACCATGGGCATCGCGCTCATGGCGTGGAACGGCACCGGCGACTGGACCAAGGGGCAGAAGTTCAACAACATCCGCGCCACCTTCCCGATGTACGACACGCCGTTCCACTTCATCGCGCTGGAAAAATCGGGCATCAAGTCGGTCAAGGACCTCGCGGGCCGCAAGTCGGGCATCGGCCCGCGCGCCGGCACTTGCGGCACCTACTTCCCGATGATGTTCAAGATCCTGGGCGTCAATACCACCATCCGCAACGGCCAGGGCTCGGACATGGCCGCGGGCCTGCAGGACGGGCTGCTCGACGCGTTCCCGTTCTGCGCCGGGGTGCCGATCGCCGCGTTCTCCGAGCTCGAGACCACCAACAAGGTGCGCTTCTTCACCTTCACCGACGACGAGATCAAGAAGCTCAAGTCGGCGCTGCCCGAGCTGTCGGATTCGGTGATCCCGAAGGGCACCTACAAGCAGCTGAACGAAGACCACAAGACCGTCGGCGTCTACAACTTCGCCATCGCCCACAAGGACGTGCCCGAGGACCTGGTCTACGGGATCATGAAGGCGGTGCTGGAGAACAACGCCCAGATGGTGAAGGGGCACGCCTCGGCCAAGGAAACGCTCACCGAGAACTGGAACCGCAACACGTTCCTGCCGTTCCACCCGGGGGCGGTGCGCTACTACAAGGAAAAGGGCATCAACATCCCCGCAAACCTGGTCGGCAAGTAGGCGGGGGCGAGGCAACCGAGGCCGCGCTGCGCGCACCGCAGCGCGGCTTTTTTCATGAGCCAGGCACGGCAGCCGAGCGAGCAGGAGGTCGTCGCCCCGCCGCAGGCGGAGGAGGAGTTCGCCGGCAACAAGCGCGAGCTCCTGCACTGGGAGTCGCTGCTCGTGGCGGCGCTGTGCATCGGCTTCACGCTGTTCCACCTGTTCGTCCTCAACGTCTACTCGCTCGAGCCGCTGATGTTCCGCGCCATCCACGTGGCGTGGGGCGGCGCGATCGGCTTCCTGCTCTACGCGGCCTACGCGGGACAGCGCCGCGCCGGCGTGCCCTGGTACGACTGGGCGCTCGCCGCGGCCTCGGTCGCCTGCGGCGCCTACGTGACCATCGAGATCGACGGGCTGCTGTTCCGCGCCGGGGCGCAGTGGACCACGCTCGATGTGGTGGTGGGATTCGTCGGCACGCTGCTGGTGCTCGAGTTCGGCCGCCGCACCTCCGGCCTCGCGATGGTGGTGATCGCAGTGGTGTTCCTGCTCTACACCTTCGTCGGCAAGTGGATGCCCGGGGTGCTGGAGCACCGGGGCTACGCCTTCGGGCACGTGTTCACCTACATGTACAGCGAGTACGGCATGTTCGGGGTGACCACGCAGGTATCCTCGTCCTACATCATCCTGTTCGTGTGCTTTGCCGCGTTCCTGCAGGTCTCCAAGGTCGGCGACTACATCAACGACCTGTGCAACGCGCTGTTCGGCTGGGCGCGCGGCGGGCCGGCCAAGGCCGCGGTGGCCTCCGGGGCGCTGTTCGGCAGCATCTCGGGTTCGTCGGTGGCGAACGTGGTCGCCTCGGGGATGGTGACCATCCCGATGATGCGCAGGGTGGGCTACGACCGCGCGACCGCGGCCGCGATCGAGGCGACCTCCTCCACCGGCGGGCAGATCACGCCGCCGGTGCTCGGCGCGGGCGCGTTCCTCATGGCGGAAATAACCGGCATCGCCTACGGGGAGATCGCGCTCGCCGCGGTGCTGCCGGCGGTGCTGTTCTACATCGCGTGCTGGGTGCACGTGGACTACCACGCGGTGCGCCTCGGGTTGCGGGGGCTTTCGCGCGCCGAGCTGCCGGCGCTCAACCGCATGCTGGTGATGCTGTATCTGTTCTCGCCGATCGTGGTGCTGGTCTGGGCCCTGGTCGCGGGCTACTCGCCGTTCCGCGCCGGGGGCCTCGGCATCGTGACGGCGCTCGTCGCGGGCTGGCTCTCGGCGGTGTTCCGCGACATTGCCGCGAAGGCGCCGGCGCGGCTCGTGCCCTCCAGCATCGCCGGCATCCTCGGCGGCCTGCTGCTGCGCTTCGCGGCGCTGTTCGCCGGCGGCGCGCTGCTCTATTTTGCGGTGGTGCAGGGTCATGGCGCCGCGACCAGGACGCTCGGCGAATGGGCGGGATTCGCGATCGCCGGCGCGCTGCTCGCGGTGCCGGCGGTGCTGTTTGGCTGGCGGCGAACGCTGGAGGGCCTCAACCTCGCGGCGCGCGACACCATTCAGCTCGTCGCGGTGTGCGCCTGTGCCGGAATCATCGTGGGCGTGGTGGCGCTCACCGGCATCGGCGGGCGCTTCTCGGAGCTGATCCTCGGCATCGCCGGCGCCAACCAGCTGCTCGCCATGGTGTTCGTCGCGCTGGTGGCGCTCATCCTCGGGATGGGCATGCCGACCACCGCCGCCTATGCCATCGGCGCGGCGGTGCTGGCGCCGGGACTGGCCAAGCTCGGCGTGCCGGTGCTGGTGGCGCACATGTTCATCTTCTACTTCGCGGTGCTTTCGGCGATCACGCCGCCGGTTGCGCTCGCCTCTTTCGCCGCGGCCGGCATGGCGCAGGCCGACCCGTGGAAAACGTCGTGGACCGCGCTCAAGATGGGCCTCGCCACCTTCATCGTGCCGTTCATGTTCTATTACAGCCCGGTGCTGCTCTGGAAAGGCTCGATGGCCGACATCGTCCAGGCCACGGTGTCGGGCGCGATCGGGGTCTGGTTCCTGGCGAGCTCGACCGAGGGTTGGCTGGGCGGGCGCCTCGCGATGCCGCTGCGCGTCGTGCTGTTCGGCGCCGCGCTGGCCATGCTGCATCCCGGCACCGTGACCGACATCATCGGCCTCGCCGTCGGCGTGCCGATCTACGCCTGGCAGCGCCTCAAGGCGAAGCGGGCGTAGCTCAGCGTTTCTTTTTCCCGCGCGCAAGGAACGCGGCGCGGGCGGCGCGCGCCTCGACGCTTGCCGCCGCGGCCTGGATCTGGTCGTGGGCCATGTGGCTCACGGCCTGCGCGCCGAGGCCGGCGTAGGCGTTGATCGTCTCCTTGCTCATGCGCACCGAGGTCTGCGGCAGCGCGAGCACCTGCGCGGCGACCGCGCCCGCCGTCGCCAGCGCCTTGCCCGGCGCGGCGAGATAGTCGGCCAGGCCCATTTCCAGCGCCTGCCTCGCGGGCACGCGCTCACACAGGATCGTCAGGCGCTTGGCGCGCGCCGGTCCCAGCAGGTTCACGAGCCTCGGGATCGTGCCCCAGGTGAGCGGGATGCCGAGCGCAATTTCCGGCAGCGAGATGAACGCGTCGCGCGCGAGCACGCGCCAATCGAGCGCCACGGCGAGCGCAAGGCCACCGCCCACGGCGTAGCCCTCGATCGCGCAGAGCGTGATCTGCGGCAGCTCCTCCCAGGCGCGCGCCATCCGGTAGCCGAGCGAGGCGATCTCGCGCCGCTCGGCGAGCGGCATCTCGTCGCCGCTTACCCATCGGCGCGCGTCCTTGAGGTCCGCGCCCGCGGAGAACGCGGGTCCTGCGCCCGTGACGATCACCACGTCCACGTCCTTGCGCGCGGCGAGCTCGCCCGCGCACGCGATCATCTCCGTCATGAGCTGCGCCGACATCGCGTTGCGCACCTCGGGGCGGTTGAGGAACACGGTGGCGACGCGCCCCCGGCGAGCGACTTTCAAGGTCCGGAACATGGCTGCAAGCCCTTGTTTTTAAGAGAAAGTGCACGTCATCGTGCTATACTTTTTTGTTATTTACAAACCTTTGCCGGAGAAGCCTGGATGGCAGTCGAACGCACCCTCTCGATCATCAAGCCGGACGCGGTCAGGAAGAACGCTATCGGGCAGATCCTCGCGCGCTTCGAGGCCGCCGGCCTGAAGATCGTCGCCGCGCGCATGATGCACCTGTCGCGCGCGGAGGCGGAAGGGTTCTACGCGGTGCACCGCGAGCGGCCGTTCTTCCGCGACCTCGTCGGGTTCATGACTTCGGGCCCGGTGCTGGTGCAGGTGCTCGAAGGCGAGAACGCGATCGCGAAAAACCGCGAGCTGATGGGCGCAACCGACCCGAAGAAGGCCGCCCGTGGCACGATCCGCGCCGACTTCGCCGACTCGATCGACGCCAATGCGGTGCACGGCTCGGACGCGCCCGAGACCGCACGCACCGAGGTGGCGTACTTCTTCCCCGCGTGCGAGGTGTTCGCGCGCTAGGGCGCGCCGCCATGACGGTCAACCTGCTCGACCTCGACGCCGCCGGACTGGAGCGCTTCTTCGCGACGCTCGGCGAGAAGCCGTTCCGCGCGCGCCAGGTGCTCGCCTGGATCCACCAGCGTGGCGCGGGCGATTTCGACGCCATGAGCGACATCGCCAAGTCGCTGCGCGCCAGGCTCGCGCAGGAGGCGACCATCGCCGCGCCTGAAATCGCCGGCGACACGACCGCGGAAGACGGCACCCGCAAGTGGCTGCTCAAGGTAGACGGCGCCAACGCCGTCGAGGCGGTGTTCATCCCGGAGCCCGAGCGCGGCACGCTGTGCGTCTCGAGCCAGGCAGGCTGCACGCTCGATTGCGCGTTCTGCTCCACCGGCAAGCAGGGCTTCGGCCGCAACCTCTGCACCGCCGAGATCGTGGGCCAGCTCTGGCTCGCCAACCGCATGCTCGGCGTGCGCTCGCGCGAGCAGCGCATCGTCAGCAACGTCGTGTTCATGGGCATGGGCGAGCCGCTGCTCAATCTCGATGCGGTGATCCCGGCGCTGCGCCTCATGCTCGACGACCGCGCCTACGGCTTGTCGCGCCGGCGCGTCACCGTGTCCACCTCGGGCGTGGTGCCCGGCATGGACCGGCTGCGGGAGGAGTGCCCGGTGGCGCTGGCGGTGTCGCTGCACGCGCCCAACGATGCGTTGCGCGACCGGCTGGTGCCGGTCAACCGCAAGTACCCGCTGCGCGAGCTGATCGCGGCGTGCAACCGGTACCTGGAGCGCGCGCCGCGCGATTTCATCAGCTTCGAGTACGTCATGCTCGAGGGCGTGAACGACTCCGACGCGCACGCACGCGAGCTGCTCGGCATTGCGGCGCAGGTGCGCTGCAAGTTCAACCTGATCCCGTTCAACCCGTTCCCGCAATCGGGCTTGAAGCGCTCCCCGCCCGAGCGCGTGCGGCGCTTCGCCGAGGTGCTGCAGCGCGCCGGGCTCACGGTGACCACTCGCAGGACGCGCGGCGACGAGATCGCGGCAGCCTGCGGCCAGCTCGCCGGCGATGTCGCCGACCGCACGCGCCGCTCCGGCCGCGCCATCCCGCTCACGGAGGTGCGCGCATGAGGCGATATTCCCGGGTGTGGCTCCTCGCCGCGCTGCTCGCGGGCTGCGGCACGCCGGGCGGCCAGAAGGAGCCCGACGTCGACGTCGGCACCATCAAGGGCGAATCGACGGAGCCGCGCAACCGTGCCCGCATCCGCACCGAGCTGGCCTCGCTCTATTACAGCCGGGGCAGCATGGCGGTGGCGCTCGAGGAGCTGCGCCTCGCGGTGGCCGCCGACCCGACCTATGCCACCGCCTACAGCATGTTCGGCCTGGTCTACATGGAGCTGAAGGAGAACCAGCTGGCGGAGTCGAACTTCCAGCGCGCGCTGGCGCTCGCGCCGACCGATCCGGACATCAACCACAACTACGGCTGGTTCCTGTGCCAGACCGGCCGCGAGACCGAGTCGCTCCGGTATTTCGACCAGGCGGTGCGCAACCCGCTTTATCCGCGGCCGTGGCGTTCGACTTCCGCCGCCGGCGTGTGCCTGCTGAAGAAGGACCGCGGCAAGGAGGCGGAGCAGTACTTCCAGCGCTCGCTCGCGCAGGAGCCCGACGACCCGGTGGCGCTGCTCAACATGGCCCAGATCCGCTATGGCCAGGGCAACATCGAGGAGGCGAAGAAGCTGGTCGGGCGGTTCAACAAGCTGATGCAGCCGACCGCCGAGTCGCTCTGGCTCGCGCTGCGCGTAGAGCGGCGGCTCGGCGAGCGCGTCGCGGAGAACAGCTATGCCATCCAGCTGCGGCGCCGCTACCCGGCCTCGAAGGAATACCAACTGCTGCAGCGCGGCGCCTATGACTGAGGATCAGGCCGCGGGCGGCATCGGCGCGGAGCTGGCGCAGGGACGCGAGGCGCTCGGCCTGACGGTCGGCGACGTGGCGCAGCAGCTCAAGTTCGCGCCACGCCAGATCGAGGCGCTGGAGCAGGACAATTTCGGGGCGCTGCCGGGCGGCACGTTCGCGCGCGGCATGGTGCGCGCCTACGCGCGGCTGGTGCGCCTGGACCCCGAGCCGCTGGTGGCGCGCATGGCGGCCACGGTCACTGCCATTGGCCAGGACAATGCCGAGGCGCTCGCGGCGATCCGCCGGCCGATCCCGATCACCGACAGCTCGCGCCGCGGCAACCTGGTCTACGCGGTGCTCTCGCTCGCGATCCTCGCGGCGGTCGGCGCGGTGATCGTGGAGTGGCAGGCCGAGCGCTCGCGCGCCGCGCGGTTGACTTTCGTTCCCGCGGCACAGGCGCCGGCGCCGGCCACCCCGGCGCCGCAGGCGGAAGCGCCCCGCACCGAGGTGGCGAGCACGGTGACGCCGCGGATCGCGACGCTGGACACGGCTCCCGCCGCCGCGACCGCCGCGACGCTTGCTTCGAGTCCCGCACCGGCTCCCGCGGCGCCATCCCAGGTGGCCGCGGCGGAGCCGCCTGCGCCGGCGCCAACGCCCGCTGCGACAGCTGCGGGCGCGCGCCGCATCGCGCTGCGCTTCGAGCAGGAGTCCTGGGTCGAGATTCGCGGCCGCGGCGACAAGCTGCTGATGGCGCAGCTCAATCCGGCGGGCAGCGAGCGTATCGTCGAGGGCCGGCCGCCCTTCAGCGTGGTGATCGGCAACGCGCACCACGTGCGCATCACCTACGAAGACCGGCCGGTGGATCTCACGCCGCACATCAGGGTCGAGGTGGCGCGGTTCACGCTGGAGTGACGCGATGACCGCGGCGCGCAGGCGATCGAGGCAGGTGCTGGTCGGTGGCGTGCCGATCGGCGGCGGCGCGCCGGTCGTCGTGCAATCGATGACCAACACGGACACCGCGGATGCCGCCGCCACAGCCGCGCAGGTGGGCGAACTGTGGCGCGCGGGCTCGGAGCTGGTGCGCATCACGGTGAACTCGGCCGAAGCGGCGGCGCAGGTGGCGGAGATCCGCGCCCGGCTCGATGCGCAGGGCTGCGACGTGCCGCTGGTGGGCGACTTCCATTTCAATGGGCACAAGCTGCTCACCCAGTTCCCGGAGTGCGCGAGCGCGCTCGCCAAGTACCGCATCAATCCGGGCAACGTGGGCAAGGGCGCCAGGCGCGACGAGCAGTTCGCGACCATGATCGAGGCCGCGCTGCGCTACGGCAAGCCGGTGCGCATCGGCGTCAACTGGGGCAGCCTCGATCCGGAGCTGCTCGCGCGCATGATGGATCGCAACGCCGCGCGCGCCGAGCCGCTTGGCGCCGATGAGGTCATGCGCGAGGCGTTGATCGCCTCGGCTCTGGAGTCCGCCGAGCAGGCGCAGGAGATCGGCCTCGCGCCCGAGCGAATCGTGATCTCGTGCAAGGTGAGCGGCGTGCAGGACTTGATTGCCGTGTATCGCGAGCTCGCGCGGCGCTGCGACTACGCGCTGCACCTCGGGCTCACCGAGGCCGGCATGGGATCCAAGGGAATCGTCGCCTCGAGCGCGGCGATGGCAGTGCTGCTGCAGGAGGGCATCGGCGACACGATCCGCGTCTCGCTCACGCCCGAGCCGGGCGGGGACCGCACGCGCGAAGTGGTGGTGGCGCAGGAGCTGCTGCAGACGATGGGCCTGCGCAGCTTCGCGCCGATGGTGACCGCATGCCCGGGGTGCGGCCGCACCACGAGCACGGTGTTCCAGTCGCTCGCGGAGCGCGTCCAGGGCTGGCTGCGCGACAGCATGCCCGAGTGGCGCAGCCGCTATCCGGGCGTCGAGGAGATGCGCGTCGCGGTGATGGGCTGCGTGGTGAACGGGCCGGGCGAATCGAAGCACGCCGACATCGGCATCAGCCTGCCTGGCAGCAACGAGGTGCCGGTGGCGCCGGTGTACGTGGACGGCGAGAAGACCGTGACGCTGAAGGGCGAGCGCATTGCCGAGGAGTTCCAGGCGATCGTCGAGGACTACGTGCGGCGCAACTTCTCGCCCGGCGCGGCGCGACGGCGCACCGCGCGCTCGGTGGCCCCGAAGAAGATACCCATCAAGGCAGCGCGATGAGTGGCGCCATCCAGGCAATTCGGGGCATGAACGACGTGCTCCCGGAGGAGGCCGGTCTGTGGCTCGCGTTCGAGGCGAAGGTCGAGGCGTGCCTCGAGCGCTGGGGCTACCGCAACATCCGCATGCCGCTGGTGGAGCCCACGGCGCTTTTCCGGCGCGCGATCGGCGAGGCGACCGACATCGTCGAAAAAGAAATGTATTCCTGGCGCGACGAGCTGAACGCCGAGGAGCTGACGCTGCGGCCCGAGGGCACCGCCTCCTGCGTGCGCGCGGCGATCGAGCACAACCTGCTCTACGACGGCCCCAAGCGCCTGTGGTACGGCGGCCCGATGTACCGCCACGAGCGGCCGCAGAAGGGGCGCTACCGCCAGTTCCACCAGTACGGTGCCGAGGCGCTCGGCTTCCCCGGCCCCGACGTGGACGCGGAGCTGATCGTCCTGTGCGCGAGGCTGTGGAACGAGCTCGGCCTCGCAGGCATTCGCCTCGAGCTGAACACCATCGGCTCGAGCGAGGAGCGCGCGAGGCACCGCGCCGACCTGATCCGGCACCTGGAGGCGAACGAACCCCGGCTCGACGCCAACGCCAGGCGTCGCCTGCACAGCAATCCGTTGCGCGTGCTCGACTCGAAGAACCCGATGGTGAAGGAAGTGGTGGCGAGCGCGCCCGTGCTGATGGACTACCTGGGCGAGGATTCGCGCGCGCACTTCGAGGGGCTCAAGCGCCTGCTCGCGGCCGCGGGCGTCACGTTCGCCATCAATCCCCGCCTGGTCCGGGGACTGGATTACTACAACCTGACGGTGTTCGAGTGGGTGTCGGATGCGCTCGGCGCGCAGGGCACGGTTTGCGGCGGCGGCCGCTACGACGGCTTGTTCGCGCAGCTCGGCGGCAAGCCCGCGCCCGGCGTGGGCTTCGCGCTGGGCTGCGAGCGGCTGATCGCGCTCATGAAGGACTCGGGGCGCGCGCCCGCCGCGCACGCGCCCGACGCCTACGTGCTGCACCAGGGCGACGGCACGCTGGAGTATGCGTTCGCGCTGGCCGATGCGCTGCGCGCCGCGGGGCACTCGGTGGTGCAGCACGCGGGCAGCGGCGGCTTCAAGTCGCAGATGAAGAAGGCCGACGCGAGCGGCGCGCGCGTGGCGCTGATCGTCGGCGAGGACGAGCTGCGCGCGGGCGAGGTGTCGTTGAAGCCCCTGCGGCGGCAGGACGCGCAGGTGCGCGTGGCACGCGCGGCGCTGCCGCAGGCGCTCGCGGATATGTTGCGAAAGGAAGACGGTTAAGCATGGCCTACGATCTGGAAGAGCAGGAACAACTCGCGTCGCTCAAGGCGTGGTGGCAGGACAACGGCACGCTGGTGCTGGCGATCGTCGCCGCCGTGGCGCTTGCCGTGTCCGGCTGGTTCGGCTGGCGCGGCTGGCAGGCGAACCAGGCGATGCAGGCGGGCGCGCTCTACGAGACGCTCGTGCGGGCGGCGCAGGGCGGCGACGCCAAGGCGCTGCGCGACGCGGGCGGCGCGCTCGCCGAGGGCTACCCGCGCACCCTCTACGCCTCGATGGGCGCGCTCGCCGCGGCGCGCTTTCATTTCGACCGCGGCGACCTGAAGAGCGCCAAGGCGCAGCTGCAGTGGGTGATCGAGCGCTCATCGTCGGAGGAGCTGAGGGACCTCGCACGCCTGCGGCTGGCGGCGGTGCTCCTCGACGACAAGGCCTACGACGAGGCGCTGCAGCTGCTGGAGGCGAAGCACGCCGCGCCGATGGCGGCCCAGTACGCCGCGCTCAAGGGCGACATCCTCGTGGCGAAAAACCAGGCCGCCGAGGCGAAGGCCGCCTACCGGCTCGCGCTGGAGAAAGCCGAGCGCGGCAACGAGGCGTTCCGGTCCAGCGTGCAGATGCGCCTGGACGCGCTCGGGGGCTGACGTGCGCCTGCTCGCCGCCACGGCAGCGATCCTGCTCGGCGGGTGCTCCTACGTGCCGAGCGTCGACCCGACCGAGTGGTTCCGCTCGACCCCGGCCTCGATGAAGCCGGCCGAGCTGCCGCCGCTCGGCAATCCGCAGGCGGTGCGGGTGCTATGGAGCGCGTCGGTAGGGGGCGCCGACCGCTTCGTGTTCAGCCCGGCGCTTGCGGGCGGCGATGTCTACGCGGCCGCGCGCGACGGCACGGTGGTCAGGCTGGACGGGAACACGGGGCAGGCGCGCTGGCGGGCCGGCGCGGGCGCGCCGCTGTCGGCCGGAGTGGGAAGCGACGGGCGGCTCGCGGTCGTCGCGACCGATGAAGGCGAGGTGTTCGCGCTCGACGCGGACAACGGAACCGTGCGCTGGAAGGCGCGCGTCTCGAGCGAGGTGCTCGCGCCGCCCAGGGTGGGCGAGGGGCTGGTCCTCGTGCGCAGCGTCGACAACCGCCTGTTCGCCTTCGGCGCGGAGGACGGCAAGCGCCGCTGGGTCTACCAGCGTGCCGCGGCCTCGCTCACCGTGCGCTCGCCGACCGGGATGACCATCTCCCAGGGCTCGGCCTACGCAGGGTTCCCGGGCGGGAAGCTGGTCGCGATCGCGCTTTCCAATGGCGGGCCGCGCTGGGAGGCGACCGTGGCGCTTCCCAAGGGCGCGACCGAGCTCGAGCGCGTGACCGACGTGGTCGGCGAGCCGGCGGTGCAGGGGCGCATGGTGTGCGCCGCGGCCTACCAGGGGCGGGTCGCCTGCTTCGACACGCAGAACGGCAACCAGGTCTGGGCACGAGACCTCTCCACCGTCGGCGGCGTGTCATTCGACTCGCGCCATGCCTACGTGGCCGACGACCGGGGCGCGGTGCACGCGCTCGATCGCGCCAACGGCCGCAGCGTCTGGAAGCAGGACCGGCTGGCGAACCGCCGCCTGTCGCTGCCGCTGTCGCTGGGCGGCGAGGTCGCGTTCGGCGACTTCCAGGGCTACGTGCACTTCGCGGCGCGCGAGTCGGGGGCGTTCGTGGCCCGCTTCGCCACCGACGGCAGCCAGATTCGCGCCGCGCCGCTCGGGCTCGCGACGGGCCTCGTGGTGCAGACCGCCAATGGCGGGCTGTACGCCCTTTCCCTGTAAACCGACCACGAGAGACACGGAGAGCACGGAGAAAGGCACGGCTTTTCGGGTCGCGGTCTCCTCCGTGTCCTCTGTGCCTCTCGTGGTAGACCCTCCCCGCCGTGAAGCCGATCATCGCGATAGTGGGCAGGCCGAACGTCGGCAAGTCGACGCTGTTCAACCGCCTGACGCGCACCCGAAATGCCATCGTGGTGGACGTGCCGGGCGTAACGCGCGACCGGCACTACGGCGAGGGCAGGCTGGGCGGACGGCCGTTCATTGCCATCGACACCGGCGGGCTCGACCCAGCCGCCGCTCCAGGGGGCATCTATGCCGAGATGGCGCGCCAGGCCGAGCAGGCGGTCGCGGAGGCCGACGCCGTGATCTTCGTCACCGACGCGCGCGCGGGGCTCACGCCCGGCGACCGCGCGATCGCCGAACGCCTGCGCCGCGTGAGCGCGCCGCTGTGGATCGCCGCCAACAAGGCCGAGGGCCTCGCGCCAGGCGTCGCGACCGCGGAATTCCACGAGCTGGGCCTGGGCGAGCCCTTGGCCATCTCGGCGTCGCACGGCGAGGGCGTATCCGACCTGATCGACGCGGTGCTGGAGAAATTTCCGGAGGAAGCGGGCGAGGCCGAGGCGGCGAAAATAGACAGGCACCCGCGAGTCGCGATCGTCGGCCGGCCCAACGTCGGCAAGTCGACGCTCGTGAACGCGCTTGCGGGCGAGCAGCGCGTCATCGCGCACGGCGAGCCGGGCACGACGCGCGACGCCATCGAGGTGCCGTTCGAGCGCGGCGGCCGGCGCTACACGCTGGTGGACACCGCGGGCATGAGGCGCCGCGGCAAGACGGGCGAGGAGGTGGAGCGCTTCTCGATCGTCAAGACGCTGCAGGCGATCGAGTCGTCGAACGTCGCCGTGCTGGTGCTCGACGCGGTCGAGGGGGTGTCGGAGCAGGACGCGCACGTCGCGGGCTACATCCTCGAGCGCGGCCGCTCGGTGGTGATCGCGGTCAACAAGTGGGACGCCGCGGACAGGGAAGCGCGCGAGCGCCTCAAGGCCGAGCTGCGCTGGAAGATCGGGTTCCTGTCGTTCGCCGAGGCGCACTTCATCTCGGCGCGCGAGGGCAAGGGCCTCGCGCCGCTCATGAAATCGGTGGACACGGCCTACGCCGCGGCGATGGCGAAGCTGCCGACGCCGCGGCTGACGCGCGCGCTGATCGCCGCGGTCGAGCGCCAGGCGCCGCCGCGCAAGGGCTATTCGCGTCCCAAGCTGCGCTATGCCCATCAGGGCGGCTCGAACCCGCCGTGCATCGTGATCCACGGCAACGCGCTGCACAACGTGAGCGCAGCCTACCTGCGCTACCTGGAGAACTGGTTCCGCGAGGCCTTCAGGCTGCAGGGCACGCCGCTCAGGATCGAGCTGCGCACCGGTGCCAACCCCTACGCGCGGAAAAAGGGGTCAGGACC
>CAZVHU010000025.1:0-16601 GCA_964627075.1 uncultured Enterobacteriaceae bacterium
GGTGATCGCCGACAACGTCGGCGACAACGTCGGCGACTGCGCCGGCATGGCGGCGGACCTGTTCGAGACCTACGCCGTGACCATCATCGCCACGATGCTGCTCGGCGCGCTGATGGTGAAGACCACCAGCCCCGCCGCGGTGATCTACCCGCTCGCGATCGGCGGCTTCGCCATCATCGCCTCGATCGTCGGCACCTGGTTCGTGAAGGCGCAGCCCGCCGACCGCAACGTCATGCCCGCGCTCTACAAGGGGCTTGCCTGGGCGGGCGGCATCGCGCTCATCGCCTTCTGGCCGATCACGCAGGTGATGATGGGCGACGTCCTGAAGGAAGTCCCCTTCGAGATCGCCGGCAGGAAAACGATGATCACCGCCTGGCACCTGTGGGGCACGGCAGTGGTGGGAATGGCGCTCACCGGGTTCCTGGTCTGGATCACCGAGTTCTACACCGGCACGCAGTACAAGCCCGTGCAACACGTGGCCGAGGCCTCGATCACCGGCCACGCCACCAACATCATCGCGGGCCTTGGCGTGTCGATGCGATCCACCGCCTGGCCGGTGGTCGCGGTGTGCGTCGCGATCTTCGCCTCCTACTTCCTGGCGGGCCTGTACGGCATCGCGATCGCCGCCACCTCGATGCTCTCGATGGCGGGGATCATCGTCGCGCTCGACGCCTACGGCCCGATCACCGACAACGCGGGCGGCATCGCCGAGATGGCCGACCTGCCCGACTCGGTGCGCGACATCACCGATCCGCTCGATGCGGTGGGCAACACCACCAAGGCCGTCACCAAGGGCTACGCCATCGGCTCGGCGGGGCTTGCGGCGCTGGTGCTGTTCGCCGACTACACGCACGCGCTCGAAGCCGCGGGCAAGTCGATCAGCTTCGACCTGTCGAACCACATGGTGGTGATCGGCCTGCTGGTCGGCGGCATGGTGCCCTACCTCTTCGGCGCCATGGCGATGGAGGCCGTGGGCCGCGCCGCGGGCTCGGTGGTGCTCGAGGTGCGCCGCCAGTTCAAGGAGATCCCGGGGATCATGCAGGGAACCGCCAAGCCCGAATACGGCACCGCGGTGGACATGCTGACGCGCGCGGCGATCCGGGAAATGATGATCCCGTCGCTGCTGCCGGTGCTGGTGCCGATCCTGGTGGGCATCCTCCTCGGGCCGCAGGCGCTCGGCGGCGTGCTGATGGGCACGATCGTCACGGGCCTGTTCGTTGCCATCTCGATGTGCACGGGGGGCGGGGCGTGGGACAACGCGAAGAAATACATCGAGGATGGACACCACGGCGGCAAGGGCTCGGACGCGCACAAGGCGGCGGTCACCGGCGATACGGTGGGCGACCCCTACAAGGACACCGCCGGCCCGGCGGTCAACCCGCTCATCAAGATCATCAACATCGTCGCGCTGCTGGTCGTTCCCCTGATGGCGTAAGGCCGATGCCGTTCCGGCAGTTCACGTGGGCCGCGTTTGCGGCCCTCGTTTTTTTCGGCGCCGCGGCAGCCGCCGAGGCGCGCACCTCCGACACTGCGCGCCACTACATGGTCGCCGCCGCGCATCCACTCGCGGCGGAGGCCGGATCCGAGATGCTGCGCGCGGGCGGCAGCGCGGTGGACGCCGCGATCGCGGTGCAGCTCGTGCTCGGGCTCGTCGAGCCGCAATCCTCCGGCATCGGCGGCGGCGCGTTCCTGTTGCACTGGTCCGCGCACGAAAAGCGCGTCCGCAGCTACGACGGGCGCGAGACCGCTCCCGCGGCGGCGAAGCCCGAGCGCTTCCTCGGCGCAGACGGCAAGCCGCTCGCGTTCATGGACGCGGTCGTCAACGGCAAATCGGTCGGCGTGCCGGGAGTGCTGCGCATGCTCGAGCTGGCGCACAGGCGGCACGGCCGCATCGCGTGGGCGAAGCTCTTCCAGCCGGCGATCCGCCTCGCTGAGGAGGGCTTTCCGATGCCGCCGCGGCTGCACCGGCTGCTCGCCGAGGAGAGCGCGTTGCGCGGCGTTCCCGCGGCGCGCGCCCTTTACTACGGCGCGGACGATCGCCCGCGGCCGGTGGGCTCGCGCATCGCCAACCCGGATTACGCGGCGACGCTGCGCGCAATTGCCGCTTTTGGCGCGGACGCCTTCTACAGCGGCGCTGTCGCCGAGGACATCGTGCGCGCGGTCGGCGCGCACGCGCGCCCCGGCGACATGGCGCTCGCCGACCTGGAGGGCTACCGGGCGCTCGAGCGCGAGCCGGTGTGCGGCCCCTACCGCGAGCGGCGCGTGTGCGGCATGGGCCCGCCTTCCTCGGGCGGCATTGCATTGCTGCAGATGCTCGGGGTGCTCGAGCGCCTCGAGTTCGCGCGCGAGCAGGCGAACTCCGTGCCGGCGCTGCACCTGTTCGCGGAAGCGGGGCGGCTCGCCTACGCGGACCGCGCGCGCTATCTCGCCGACCCGGACTTCGTGCCGCAGCCCGTCGCAGGGCTGCTCGAGCCCGCGTATCTGGATGCGCGCGCGCGGCTCGTCGGCTCGCGTTCCATGGGGCAGGCGCCGCCGGGCATGCCGCGCGGCGCGCCCGCGGCGCTCGGGGAAATGCGCGAGCAAGCTGCCGCCGGGACCACGCACTTCTCGATCGTAGACGCGCGCGGCGACGCGGTCGCGATGACCAGCTCGATCGAAGGCCCCTTCGGCAGCCGCATCATGGTGCGGGGATTCCTGCTCAACAACCAGCTCACCGACTTCGCTTTCGTTCCGTCCGAGGGCGGGCGCCCGGTCGCCAACCGCGCGGAGCCCGGCAAGCGGCCGCGCTCGAGCATGGCGCCGACGCTGGTGTTCGGCCGCGACGGGCGCCTGGAGATCGCGCTCGGCTCGCCGGGCGGCTCGGCGATCATGAACTACGTCGCGAAGACGCTGCTCGCCATCGTCGAATGGCGCATGGACGCGCACGTCGCGGCGGCGATTCCCAATTTCGGCAGCCGCAACGGCCCGACCGAGATCGAGCGCGGCACGCCCTACGAGGCGCTCGCGCCGGGGCTGCGCGAGCGCGGCCACGAGGTGCGCTTCATCGAGCTCACGAGCGGCATGCACGTGGTGCAGCGCGTGCCGGGCGGCTGGCGCGGCGCCGCGGATCCGCGCCGCGACGGTGCCGCACGCGGCGGCTAAGTCGCCGCTACATTCCCTGGGGATGAGTAAGCGATCCGTCGTCCAGCCGTAGGCGGACTGGAAGCCCGTTCCTCGCAGCATCCCGTTTACAGGGCATGTGCCCTGGGGGGAAAAGGGGGCGGTCATGGAAGCAAGCGACGCATTGCATGCGCGGGGCGTGGTGCCTGATTTCGGGGCGCGAGGCCCGCTGACGGCGCGCGAGATCGACGTCGTGCGCCTGCTCGCGCGCGGCTGCAGCTACGCGCAGGTCGGCGACCGGCTCGGCATCTCGGTGCACACGGTGACGAGCCACATCAAGAACAGCTACCGCAAGCTCGAGGTCCGCACTGCCGCCGCCGCGGTGATGCGCGCAGTCGAGCTGCAACTGCTGGGCGTGCCGCAATAATTTCATTAGATCAATGGTTTGTGCGGCGTAAGGCAACCGTAACCCCTCGGTAAGCAGTCTATGGGTGCCTCGTGCGGAAAGTGCTCGCCAACCGGTCGGGCAGTTCCGTCCGGCAGACAAAGGAGGCTCAGATGAAACTCGGAACCAAGCTTGCGCTTGCCGCGCTTTCGACCCTCGCGCTCTCGGGCTGCTACGTGGTCCCGGCCACCAACCCGGACGGCTCGATCGTGTACCACCACTACCCGCTGCCGCCGGTCGGCACGGTTCCCGGCCCCGGCTCTGCGCCGTTCCCGTACGGCACCGCGGTCCCGACGGTGCTGCAGGCGCGCCTGTACCCGGCGAACGACATCGCCTCGCGCACCGGCGTGCTCTCCGGCACGGTCACCAACATGATGACCGGCAAGGGCCGCTTCCAGGTGCAGATCGGCGGCGAGATCCTCTCCGGCGAAGCGACGCGCGTCTCCAACGACGAGCGCCGCGGCGTGGCGAGCGCCTTCGGCTCGGGCGGCACCAGCATGAGCTGCGAGTACCAGATGAACTCGCCGGTCCAGGGCGCGGGCACCTGCACGCTGTCCACCGGCGCCAAGTACCAGGTCCATATCGGCAGCTAGCGGCAACCTCGCCCGGTGGCGGCCTCGCGCTGCTGCCGGGCGCGGGGCGTTCTCGTGCGAAGATTGGCGCAGGTGGGAGGTTCCCCGGTGCCGGACCCGCAGCAGCGCACCATCGCGTTTGCCAAGACCACGCGCCCGGCGGTCGCGGCCGCGGTGCCGCGCGAGCGGCTGTTTGCGCGGCTCGACGGCTCGCCCGGCCGCACCATCGCCTGGATCTCGGGGCCGCCCGGCGCGGGAAAGACCACGCTCGCGGCGGGCTACGTCGAGGCGCGCGCCATGCGCAGCCTCTGGTACCAGGTGGACGCCGACGACGCCGACCTCGCCACCTTCTTCCATTACCTCGCGCACGCCGCGCGCAAGCTCGACGGCGGGCGGGTGCGCGAGTTCCCGGCCTACCGCGCCGCCGAAGGCGCCGAGCTCGCCTCGTTCGCGCGGCGCTTCTTCCGCCACCTGTTCGCGCGCGTGCGGCCGCCTTTCGCGCTGGTGATCGACAACCTGCACGCGGTGCCGCTCGAGAGCCCGCTGCACAAGGTGCTGGAGGCCGCGATCTCGCAGGTGCCGCGCCAGTGCTGCATCCTCGTCACCAGCCGCAACGAGCCGCCGGTCGCGCTCGCCAGGCACCGCGTCACCGGCGAGATGATCGCAGTGGGCTGGGACGCCCTGCGCCTCGATGCCGAGGAGCTTGCGCGCATCGCGCAGCTGCGCGGCCAGAAGCTCGGCGCCGAAGCCCTCGCGCAGCTGCAGGAGCGGACCCAGGGCTGGGCGGCGGGACTGGTGCTGATGCTGGAGCACGCCAAGCTCTCGGGCCGCATCGCCGAGCTCCCAGGGGATGCGCCGCCGCAGGCCGTGTTCGACTTCCTCGCCGGCGAGATCTTCGAGCATTTCGACGCCGCGACGCGAGCGTTCCTGCTGCGCATCGCCTGCCTGCCGCGCATGACTGCGGCGGTGGCGCAGTCGCTCTCGGGCGAGAAGCAGGCCGGGCGGCTGCTCGTCAACCTGGCATTGAACAATTACTTCGTCAGCGAGGCGCCCTCGGAAGCGGGGCGCATCTACCAGCTGCACCCGCTGCTGCGCGAGTTCCTGCGGGGGCGCGCCGCGCGCGAACTGCCCGAGGTGCTCGAGGCCGGGCACCTGCGCCGCGCCGCGGGATTGCTTCGCGACACCGGCCAGGTGGAAGACGCCGTCGCGCTGCTCGCGCAGTGCAAGGACTGGGACGCCATCGCGCCGATCGCCGCGGCCGAGGCGCCGCTCATGCTGTCGCAGGGCCGCACCGCGACGCTCGGCGACTGGCTCGAGCTGCTGCCCGCGCGGCTGCTCGAGGCCAAGCCGGGGCTGCTTCTCGCGCTGGGCGAATGCCGCGCGCATTCGGCGCCGCGCGAGGCGCGGCGGCGCTTCGAGCAGGCGCTCGCCGGCCTGCAGCGCGCGGGCGACATCGAGGGCGCGACGCGCGCCTGCTGCGGATTGATCGACGCCATCGTCTTCGAGTTCGACGACCTCGCGCCGCTCGACCGCTGGCGCGAGGCGCTCGCGGGCCTGCTGAAGCAGCGCCCTGCGGGCGAGGCTGGCGATGCCGAGCGCGCCGCGGCGGGGGTGATGGTGAGCGCGCTGCTGCTGCGCGACGCCGGCAATCCCGCGCTCGAGGGCTGGATCGAGCGCGCGCGCATGCCGCTCGCGCGCGCGGCGAGCGCGCTGCTGCGCGGCGAGTTCGCCGACGCCGCTGCGGCGATCGAAGGCATGCGCGCGGATGCCAGGGCCGTGCCGCCGCAGGCCGCGGTGGCGGCAGGAATATCGCGCGCCTTGCATCAGCTCCTCGACGGCGCGCACCGCGCCGCACTGGAAACCGCCCGTGCCTGCCTGGCGCAGGCCGAGGCCGAGGGCGTCCACGGCTACGGCGGCTGGCTGCGCGCGATCGCCTGCGCGGCGGCGCTCGGCGCCGGCGATCGCGACGCCGCGCGCGCGGAGATCCAGCGCCTGGAGGCGGGCGAACCAGCGATGCGCCGCGGCGACCGCGCCATCCTGCACTACCTGCGCGGCTGGCTCGCGCTGCTCGAGGGCGAACCGGAGGGCGCGCAGCGCGAGGCGCGCGTTGCCGTCGCGCTCGCGGCCGAAACAGGCCTGCCGTGGCTGGAGTGCCTCGCACGCTGCGCGCTTGCGCGCTGCGTGGCCGGTGCCGCCGACCGCCGCGGCAGCGAGGCGCAGTTGCGCGCCGCGGCAGCGATCGCCGCCGCGCAAAAAAGCGCCTGGCTCGAGTTCTGCGTGCAGCTCGCCGGCGCCGAGGCGGCGCAGTCGCAGGGCGACGAGGCGCGCGCGCTCGAGGCGCTGCGCGCGGCGCTCGCGCTCGCGCGCGAGCACGGCTTGCGGCACGCGCCGTGGTGGCGCGACCGCGACGTCGCCGACTTGTGCGCGCTTGCCATGGCGCGCGGCGTGGAGCCGGAATGCGCCAAGGCCCTTGCGCGCGAGCGGCGCCTCGCGCCGCGCACGCCCCCGCTTCGCGTGCCGGGCTGGCCGTGGCCGCTGCGCGTCACGACCCTCGGGCGCTTCGAGCTGCTGCGCGACGGCGCGCGGGTCGAGTACTCGGCCAAGGCCCCGGGCCGGCCACTCGAACTGCTCAAGGTGCTGATCGCGCTCGGCGGGCACGGCGTGCGCGCCGAGCAGATCGCCGATGCGCTCTGGCCGCAGGTGGATGCCGACTACGCGCACAAGTCGTTCACCGCGACGCTGCACCGGCTGCGGCGGCTGCTCGATGACGACGACGCGCTGCTGCTGCGCGAGTCGCGCCTGGGCCTGGATCCGGCGACCGTATGGGTGGACGTCTGGGCGCTCGAGGGCGTGCTTGCCGATTGCGACCAGGCGCTGCGCGCGCCCGCCTCCGGCCCGCCGCCCGTGGCGCTGCGCGCGCTCGCGGACGAGGCGCTCTCGCTCTACCGCGGCCCGTTCCTGCCGGACGAATCCGAGCAGCCGAGCTTCCTCGCCTGCCGGGAGCAGCTGCGCGCGCGCCTCCTGCGCGCGCTCGCGCGCATCACGCGCGCCTGGGAAGACGCGGGGCAGCCCGAGCCCGCCGCCGACTGCTGGCTGCGGCTCATCGATGCCGATCCCTTCTGCGAGGCGCCCTACCGCAACCTGATGCTCGCCTACCAGCGCTCGGGCGAGCTTGCGGAGGCGCGCGCGGTCTACGAGCGGCTGCGCGCGACGCTCGCGGCCAAATCGAAGACGCTGCCCTCTGCCGAGACGCAAGCCGTGTACGCCGGGCTGGCGCAGAAAGCGGGGTAGCGCGCGTCACCGTCGTCCCCGCGGAAGCGGGGACGACAACCGCGGCTAGCGGCGCTGGCGCGCGGCGAGCTCGCGATCGAAGCCCGCCCAGATCTTGTCGAGCGCCATGTGCACGCCGGTGGGCGGCGGGTAATCGCGCCGCGGCACGCCGGGCCGCGGCACGATCTCGCGCATGCGCGTCGTGAGGGACACCTCGGAGGCGCTGCCCGCAGCCGGCAGCACGGTGGCGTTGATCACGATGACGTAGTCGTCGGGCTCGAACCTGATCGTCTTGCAATACGCGCCGAGCACGGGGCACAGGATGGCACCCATCATCGGCGCGTCGGCGGCGACCACGGCGCGCCACTCGTCGATCGAGAGCGGCCGCGGCGCCGGCGCTGCGACGGTAAGCGTGCCGGCGAGCGAGTCCTGGCTCTCCACGATCATGCCGAGCCGGATCAGTGCCGCATGCATCGTGGCGAACGCCTCCCGTGGCTGCGCGGAAACGTTGCGCGTGCCGCGCTGCGCGAGGATGCGCTCGTATTCCTTCTGGAACGCGGAGTTGAGCCGCGTGAACGCCTCGTTGACCTGCTGCGGCGAGGGTGGCTTGACCGCCTCGGGCGCCGGCTTCGGTGCCGGGGCCGGCTCGGGTGCCGGCGTCATGATCGTCGGCAGCTCCGTGCAGCCTGCGGCGAGCGCGAGCGAAGCGCACGCGAGTACGCGAAGCGAACCACGCATCGTGTTCCTCCCGAGGGAAATCCCGGCGGCGGTCATTTCCGCCCCTCGACCAGCCCGCGCACCTGGCGGTCTGCCTGCTCGATCTCCTTGGGCTGGAGCCTCGCCGCGACCGCCTCCTTCTTTGCCCTGGCGCCGGCGGCGCCGCGGCGATCGGCGACCGAATACCACAGGTACGCCCAGTTGTTGCTCGCGTTGACGCCGCGCCCGGACTCGTAGAGCTCGCCGAGGGTGAGCGCCGCCGAGGCGTCGCCGCGATGCGCGAGGTCTTGGTAATAGCTGTATGCGGCGGCCGCGTCGCCGGCTGGAGGCGCGGGCGGATTCGCGGTCGCCACCGCGGTGGGTGCGGGCTTCGCGGCCGCGGCGGCCTGGCGTTCCGACTCGGCCCTTTCCTCGGCTTCGCGCCGCGCGCGCTGCCTTGCGCGCGCCTCCGCGGCCTTGCGCTCGGCCGCTTTCTGCTCGGCTGCCCGCTGTTCCGCAGCCCGTTGCTCTGCAGCTCTCTGTTCGGCCGCTCTTTGTTCGGCAAGCTTTTGCTCGGCGGCTTTCTGCTCCGCGGCCTTTTGCTCTGCCGCGCGCTGCTCGGCGGCTTTCTGCTCGGCCGCCTTGAGCTCCGCCGCCCTTTGCTCGGCGGCCTTCTGCTCGGCAGCATTACGCTCCGGCACCTGCGGCGCCGGTGGCTTGCCTGTGCGCGTCACCATGTAAGCGCCGATGCCGCCGCCCACCAGCGCCACGATCAGGACGCCGATCGCGAGCGTCGCGGTGCGCATCACCGGTGCCTTGGCGGGCGCCGCAGGCGCAGCGGGCGGCGGTGCAGCCGCCGCCCCCGCAGCCGATGCCGCGGCCTGACCTGCAGCGCGCGGGGCGGCCGGCGCGGGACGAGGTGCCACGGCGCGCGCCGCGGGCCCCACGAGCTCCTTGCGCCACGCCGCGATCGTCTGCGGGCGGTCCTTCTCCGCGAACGCGAGCGCGTGGTCCACGGCCCGCAGCAGCCGCTCGGAATAACGCCCGCTGCCGACCGCGGTCGCAGGCACGAGGATCTCTCGGGCGCTTCCCAGCACGCCCTTGCTACGCGCGATCGCATCCATCGGCGGCAGGCCGGCGATCGCGCGGTAGCAGGTCGCGCCCAGGCTGTAGATGTCGGTCCACGGCCCCTGGTCTTCGCCGCTCGAGTAGTACTGCTCGAAGGGCGCGTAGCCGGGCGCGACGAGGATCGTCACGGTGCGCGAGTGCCCCATCGCGTGCCGCGCGGAACCGAAGTCGAGCAGCACCGGGCTGCCGTCGGCGCGGATGTGGATGTTGTCGGGCTTGATGTCGCGGTGGATGAAGCCGGCTCCGTGCACGAGCTCCAGGCCGTCCAGCACCGGCACCAGGATGCGCATCAGCTCGGGCTCGGGCAGCGTGCGCCTGCGGTCGAGCAACGCGCCGAGGTTCTCGCCCGCCTCGAAGCGCATCACCATGTAGGCGGTGCCGTGCTGCTCGAACACCGACAGCACGCGCACCACGTTCGGATGATCGAAGCGCGCCAGCGTCCTCGCCTCGCGGATGAAGCGGTCCAGCCCCCAGCGGTAGCGCTCGGCCTGGTCGTCGCTGCGCGGCCGCACCGTGGCGTCGGCGCGGCGCGTCGCCACGTCCACCGGCAGGTACTCCTTGATCGCGACCTGCTGGTCGAGGTTGGTGTCGCGCGCGAGGTAGGTGATGCCGAAGCCGCCCTGGCCGAGTACGCGCTCCAGCATGTACCAGTGCAGCCGGTGCTGCGGGGGCAGGGCGTCAGGGTAGGCGTCCTCGGACACGGGTGTCTCCGCGAGGCGACGGCGCTACTTTACCCCCGCTTGCGCGGGGGTGGCCCTACCGCTTGCGCGGAGGCGATCCCGGATTTGCGTGCGGCGAGCGCGGCGAGCGCCGCCGCAATGCAAGCCTCCGGGGGCTCGGCGACGTTCACCTCGATGGCGCCCGCGGGAGGCTCCAGGGCGTCGAACTGGCTTTGCAGCAGCGTGGCCGGCATGTAGCGGTGGCGGCGGGCTTCCAGCCGCCCGCGGATGAGGTCGAAGCTGCCCTTGAGGTGCACGAATTCGCAGCGCTCGAGCCCCTCCGAGAGGCGCTGCCGGTATGTCTCCCTGAGCGCCGAGCAGGCGAGCACGGCGGCGCGCCGCTCGCGCAGCAGCGCATTGAGCCGCGCGAGCCACGGCCAGCGGTCGGCGTCGGCGAGCGGCGTGCCTGCGGCCATCTTGGCGACGTTCCCGGGCGGGTGGTAGTCGTCGCCGTCGAGGAACTCGCAGCCGAGGCGCTTCGCGAGCAGCTTGCCGAGCGTCGTCTTGCCGCTGCCGGAGACGCCCATCACGACGACGATCATTTCGCTTTGGGCACCGCGTGGCCGCCGAACTTCGCGCGCATCATCGCAAGCAGCTTTCGCGCGTAGTCGGAGCCGCCCTGGCTGGAAAAGCGCGCCATCAGCGCCATCGTGATCACCGGCGCGGGCACGCCCAGCTCGACCGACTCGAGCGCCGTCCAGCGGCCTTCGCCCGAGTCGGCCACCACGGGCGCCACCTTCTCGAGGTCCTCGTCCTCGTCGAGCACCTCGGCGCACAGGTCGAGCAGCCACGATCGCACCACGCTGCCGTGGCGCCAGGTCTGGGCGAGACGACCGAGATCGAAATCGAAGTCCTCGCGCGCCGCGAGCAGCGCGAAGCCCTCTGCGAGCGCCTGCATCATGCCGTACTCGATGCCGTTGTGGACCATCTTGGCGAAGTGCCCGGCGCCGCTCGGCCCGCAGTGCAGCCACCCGGTCTCGGGCCCCGGGGCGAGGATGCGCGCGAAGGGCTCGAAGATCTCGATGGACTTGGGCGTGCCCCCCAGCATCAGGCAGTAGCCGTTTGCCAGGCCGTGCACGCCGCCCGAGACGCCCGCGTCCACGTAGCGCAGCCCCCGCTGCGACAATTCGAGCGCGCGCGCCATCGAGTCCTTGTAGAACGCGTTGCCGCCGTCCACGATGGTGTCGCCCGCGGAAAGGAGCGGCAGCAGCTCCTTCAGCGCCTCTTCGGTCGCCTCGCCCGCGGGCAGCATCATGAGGATCACGCGTTCGCCGGCCGCCTGCGCGGCGAGCGCCGAGAGGGTGGACGCGCGCCTGACGTTGCGCAGCCCCCGCAGGGCGTCGCGCGCCGCGGGGTCGCGGTCGTAGGCGATCACCCGTGCGCCGCCGCGCGCGAGGCGCCGCGCCATGTTCGCCCCCATCCTGCCCAGCCCCACGATGCCGATTTCCATTGCCGTCCCCCTGTGTGCGGGTCATTCTATAATCGGCCCCGGACCCTGGAGGAGGACACCGGCATGAAAAGGACGCTTCGTATCGCGCTGGCGCTCGCGCTATCCGCGCACGCGCTTGTTGCATTGGCTCAGTTTCCATCGAAGCCGATCCGGGTGGTGGTGCCTTTCGGCGCCGGCTCCTCGACCGACATCGTGATGCGCATCATCGCGCAGCCGCTCGGCCAGGCGCTCGGCCAGCCGGTGGTGGTGGACAACAAGCCCGGCGCCGACGGCGTGATTGCCGCGGTCGAGACGCAAAAGGCGGCGCCCGACGGGCACACGCTGATGCTCGCCACCAACAGCCCGCTGTCGGCGGCGCCGCACCTGAAGAAGACCATTCCCTACCACCCGCTCAACGACTTCACCCCGATCAGCTTCGTGGGCAACTACACCTTCTTCGTGGTGGTGCACCCCAGCGTGCCGGCAAAGACGCTGCAGGAGCTGATCGATTACGCGCGCGCCAACCCCGGCAAGCTCAACTACGCCACCGGCAACACGACCGCGATCGTGTCCACGGCGATGTTCAACACGCTGGCGAAAATCAACACCGTCCACATCCCCTACCGGACCGAGCCGCCGGCGATCATCGACCTGCTCTCGGGGCAGGTGCAGATGATCTTCACCTCCTATTCAACGGTTGCGGCGCATCTGCGGGACGGCAAGCTGCGCCCGCTCGTGACGACGCTTCCGGCGCGCAGCCCGCTGCTGCCCGAGGTGCCGTCGATCGTCGAGGCCGGCTTCCCGAAATATCCGATCGTGCCCTGGGCCGGGATGGTCGGGCCGGCGAAGATGCCCAAGGACGTGGTCGATCGGCTCAACCGCGAGCTGGTGGCGGTCCTCAAGCGGCCGGACATCCAGGACCAGCTCGCCAAGCAGGCGTTCGCGCCGCGCTCCTCCACCGCGCCGGAGTTCGCCGACCACGTGCGCGAGCAGCTCGACATCTGGGGCAGGGCGATCAAGGACGCCGGCATCCAGCCGGAGTAGCGCCTGCCGTCCCCGCCTGCGCGGGCAAGACGCTACGTGGCTAGCGCGCCATCGCGCGCGCGAGGCGCTCGACATCGTCGGCGCCGAGCTCCTCGATTCCCGCGAACGAGCGCAGCCAGGTGACCTGGCGCTTGGCAAGCTGCCGCGTCGCCGCAATCGCCTTGTCGCGCAGCTCCGCCAGCCCGTACTCGCCTTCGAGGTGCGCCCACACCTGCCGGTAGCCCGCGGCGCGCATGCTCGGCAGCTCGGCATTCAGCTCGTAGCGTTTTTTCAGCACCTTCACCTCGTCCACCAGGCCCGCCTCGAGCATGGCGTCGAAGCGCTCGGCGATGCGCCGGTGGAGCACCGCGCGGTCCTGCGGCACGATCGCGAAGCCGCGCAGCGCGAACGGCAGTTCCGCCGCGCGCCCCGACTGCTGCGCGGAGATCGGCTTGCCGGTGAGACGCGACACCTCCAGCGCGCGCTGGATGCGCCGCGCGTCATTGGGCCCGATGCGCGCCGCAGCGGCGGGATCCACGCGCGCGAGCTCCGCGTGCAGCGCCGGCCAGCCACGCTCGGCAGCCTGGCGCTCGATCGCCTCGCGCAGCGCGCGGTCGGCCTGCGGCAGATCATCGAGGCCCGACACGAGCGTGCGGTAGTAGAGCATCGTCCCGCCTACGAGCAGCGGAACGCGGCCGCGCGCGAGGATATCCTGCACCGCGGCAATTGCATCGGCGCGAAAGCGGCCCGCCGAGTAGATCTCGTCCGGATCGAGCAGATCGACCAGGTGGTGCGGCACGCGCTTTCTCTCGGCTGGCGAGGGCTTCGCCGTGCCGATGTCCAGGCCCCGGTAGACCTGCGCCGAATCCACCGACACGATCTCGATGGGCAGCCGCCCGGCGAGCTGCATCGCGAGGCGCGACTTGCCGCTCGCGGTCGGCCCGAGCAGCGCGTAGGCCGCCGGTTTCACGCGCCGCCACCTACCTTCCGCGCAGGAACAGCCTGTCGAGATCGGCGAGCGTGAGCTGGAACCAGGTGGGGCGGCCGTGGTTGCAGGTCCCCGAGCGCTCGGTCGCCTCCATCTCGCGAAGCAGCGCGTTCATCTCGGCCGCAGTGAGCGCGCGGTTGGCGCGCACCGCCGCGTGGCAAGCCATGCCGGCGAGCAGCTCGTCGCGCCGCGCGGCGAGCGCCTGCGCCGCGCCGTGCTCGCGCAACTCGGCGAGGACGCTCCTCGCAAGGGCCGAGACATCGCCGCCGGCAAGCGAGGCGGGCGCGGCGCGCACCGCCAGCTCGTTCGGGCCCGCCACGGTGATCTCGAGGCCGAGCTGCGCGAGCGCCTCGCGCTGCTCCTCGGCGGTCGCCACATCGAGCGCCTCGGCGCGGAACACCGCGGGCACCAGCAACTGCTGGCGCTCCATGCGCCCGGCGTCGAGGCTCTGCCTGAGCTTCTCGGACACGATGCGCTCGTGCGCGGCATGCATGTCCACGAGCACCAGCCCCGCCTCGTTTTGCGCGAGGACGTACACGCCGTGCAGCTGCGCGAGCGCGTATCCGAGGGGCGGCGCGGTGTGCGACTCGGGCAGCGCAGCGGGCGCGACCGCCGCTGCGGCGGACGCCATGAAAGCCTGGTAGGCGGCCGCCGGCTGCGCCATTGCGAGCGCCGGCTGGAGCGCAGGCCCGGTGTGGCCCGGTGGGATTGCGGCATGCGCGACCGGCGCTTCCGCGGCCGAAGGCGAGAGCGCGCGCTGCAGGGCGTGGAACACGAACTGGTGCACGGCGCGCGAGTCGCGGAAGCGCACCTCGGTCTTCGCCGGGTGCACGTTCACGTCCACGCCGCGCGGATCGATCTCGAGAAAAAGCACGCACGCGGGCTGCCGCTCGCCGTGCAGCAACCCGCCGTAGGCCTCGCGCACCGCATGCGAGAGCATGCGGTCGCGCACGAAGCGGCCGTTGACGAAGACATAGAACGCGTCGGCGCGGGGCCGCGCGGCCTGCGGGCTGCCGGCCAGCCCGTGCAGCCGCAGCGCGCCCGACTGCGCTTCCACCGGCAGGCTCGCCTCGAGCAACTCGCGCCCGAGGAGCGCCGCCACGCGATCGCCGAGCGGCTGGCGGCGCGCGTGCGCCGAGACGCGGCCGTTGTGCTTGAGCACGAACGAGACGTCGGGCCGCGCGAGCGCCACGCGCCGGAACGCCTCGTCGCAGTGGCCGAACTCGGTCGCCTCGGTGCGCAGGAACTTGCGCCGCGCGGGCGTGTTGAAGTAAAGGTCCGCGACGCCCACGGTGGTGCCCTGCGCGCGCGCGGTGGGCTCGACCTCGCCGATGTAAGCGCCCTCGGCGCGGATCTTCCAGGCGTGCGGCGACTCCCGGGTGCGCGTCGCGATCTCCAGGCGCGAAACGGAGGCGATCGAGGCGAGCGCCTCGCCGCGAAAACCGAGCGTGGCGACGCCTTCCAGGTCTTCCAGCGAATGGATCTTGCTCGTCGCGTGGCGCGCGAGCGCGAGCGACAGGTCGTCCCGCGCGATGCCTTCGCCGTCGTCGTCCACCTGCACGCGCCGCACGCCGCCTTCCTCGAGCGTCACCTGGATCTCGGCGGCGCCCGCGTCGAGCGCGTTCTCGAGCAGCTCCTTCAGCACCGAGGCGGGCCGCTCGACCACCTCGCCCGCCGCGATCTGGCTGACGAGCAGCTCGGGGAGTATCCGGATATGCTTCATCGGAGCAGGGGGGCCGGGCCCCGACCGGTAGAAGCGCCCGGGGCCTTCCCGGCCCCCCCGCACCCCCCGAACGCGCGTGGCACGTGTTGTCTCATGCGGCCAGGTCTGCTTGCTCGCCGCCGGTGATGCGCACGAGATCTGCGTAGGAGAGCCGGAACACGGTGTGGGGGTGGCCCGCCGCCGCCCAGATCTCGCGCTGCGCGGCGAGGCTTCTCTCCACGAAGGCGCGCAGCGGGCCCGCGTGGCCAACGGGAGCGACGCCGCCGATCGCGAAGCCGGTGGTCCTGCGTACGAACTCGGCGTCGGCCTTGCCCACGGGCTCCCCTACGAGCGCCGCGAGCCGCGCGGTGTCCACGCGCTTCGCGCCGGAGGACATGACGAGCAGCGCGCCGTCGCTCGCGGTCGCGCGAAACACGAGCGAGTTCGCGATCTGCGCCACCGCGCAGCCGAGGAAATCGGCAGCGGCCTGCGCGGTGCGCGCCGCGCCCGGCAGCTCTACGATTTCCGCAGCGAGACCGGCGCGCACGAGCGCTTCGCGCACGCGCTCGACACCCGGGGAGGAAAGAACCGCGCTCGCCATCGGCAGGACGCGACAATAATACATACAATGCGCCGCGTGGAGCTGATCGCCGCGCTGTGGGACATCGCCGTGCACCTCGACCGGCACCTCGCGGCGTTCGTCGCCGAGCACGGCGCGTGGGTCTACGCGCTGCTGTTCGTGGTGGTGTTCTGCGAAACGGGGCTCGTCGTGACGCCGTTCCTGCCCGGAGATTCGCTGCTGTTCGTCACCGGCACGATTGCCGCGGCGGGCGGCATGGACATCGTTGCGGTGATGGCGACGCTCGTCGCGGCGGCGCTCTGCGGCGACAACGTCAACTATTGGGTCGGCCGCACGCTCGGGCCGCAAGTGTTCCGGGTGCGCGATTCGCGCTGGTTCAACCCGGCGTACCTCGAGCGCGCGCACGCCTTCTACGACCGGCACGGCGGCAAGACGATCGTCCTCGCGCGCTTCATCCCGATCGTGCGAACCTACGTGCCGTTCGTCGCCGGCGTCGGCTCGATGCCCTACCTGCGCTACCTCGCCTTCTGCGTGGCCGGGGCGCTCGTCTGGGTGCTGTCGCTCTGCCTCGCGGGCTACTACTTCGGCAACATCCCGGCGGTGAAGTCGAACCTCACCTTCGTGATCGCCGCGATCGTGCTCGTCTCGATCTCGCCGGGGCTTTACGCCGGCACCCGCGCCTGGCTGCGCGCGCGGCGGGCTTCAGTTCAGCGCTAGCCCGGCGGGCACCGCCGCCACCGGCGCCGCCGGCCGCGGCGGGTGCTTCTCGAGGTAGCGCTTGATGCCGCCGAGGATGGCACGCGCGAGGCGCTCCTGGTAGGCGACGTCGTTCAGGCGCGATTCCTCGTCCGGGTTGGAGATGAACGCGGTCTCGACCAGGATCGAGGGCACGTCGGGCGCCTTGAGGACCGCGAAGCTCGCCTGCTCTACGCGCGCCTTGTGCAGCGAGT
>CAZVHU010000025.1:16611-27904 GCA_964627075.1 uncultured Enterobacteriaceae bacterium
GCCCAATTCGCTGAGCACCGCGTTACCCAGGCGCAGGCTGTGATCCATGGTTGCGGTCTGCGAAAGGTCGAGCAGCGTCTGCGCGAGGTGCTTGTCCTTGACGTCGAGGTTGACGCCGCCCACGAGGTCGGCCTCGTTCTCCTTCTTCGCCAGCCACTGCGCCGCTTCCGACGTGGCGCGGCGCGTGGAGAGCGCGAACACCGACGAGCCGCGCGCGTTGGGCTTCAAGAACGCGTCGGCGTGGATCGAGACGAACAGGTCGGCCCTGACGCGTCGCGCCTTCTCGACGCGCTGGTGCAGCGGCAGGAACCAGTCGCCGTCGCGCGTGAGCAGCGCGCGCATCTCGGGCTCGGCGTCCACCAGCGCCTTCAGGCGCCTGGCGATGACGAGCGTCACGTCCTTCTCGCGCGAGCCGAGACGCCCGAGCGCGCCCGGGTCCTCGCCGCCGTGCCCCGGGTCGATGACGATGGTGGCGAGCCGCGCCATCTTCGGCTTCGCCGCGGCGGGAGCGGGCGCGGCGGCCGAAGGCGGCACGCCGGCGACCGGGGGCGCCGGGGCGGCCGGCGCCCCGGCCTTGCCTTCCGCCGGCGCCTGCGCGGGAAGCTTGCCGTCGGCTTCGATCAGCGCCGCGAGCGGGTCGGGCGGCACCACCGGATAGATGTCGAGCACGAGCCGGTGCCCGTACTCGGCGATCGGCTTGAGCGCAAACGCCTGCGGCTTCACCTCGGTTTTCAGGTCGAGCACGACGCGCACCACGCCCGGGCGGTTCTTGCCCACGCGCAGCTTCTCGATGTACGGGTCGTTCGGCGTCACCTTGCCGTTCAGCTCGGCAAGCGCAGGACTGAGGTCTGCGCCTTCCAGGTCGAGCACCAGGCGCTCCGGGTCCTTCACCGCGAGCAGGCTGAACTTGAGCTCCGTCTTCGATTCGAGGGTGACGCGGGTGTAGTCCCTCGCCGGCCAGATGCGCGTGGCGACGACCTGCGCCGCGAGCTGCGGCGCGGCTAGCGCGAGCGCCAGCGCCGCGAGGCCGATTCGAGCCAGGCTTCTCCCGCGGCCGTGTGCGCGGCGAGCAGGGCGCCGCGGCCCGGCTCCGCGATCTCGAGCCGGATCTCCAGGTCCGGGGGCTCCAGCAGCCCCGCGGCGCGCTCGGGCCACTCGACGATGCAAAGCGATTCCGGCCCGAAATGCTCGCGGAATCCAGTGCTCAGCCATTCAGTCCGATCCTTGAATCGATAGAAATCAAAGTGATACAAGTTTAAGCTCGAAACCTTGTAAGGTTCAACCAGGGTATAGCTCGGGCTTTTCACCCTGCCCGGGTAGCCCAGCGCACGCAAAAACCCCCGCACGAGCGTCGTCTTGCCGGTGCCGAGGTCTCCCGAGAGGTGGAGAACGAGCCCGTTTGCCGCGCCTGCGGCGAGCGCTTCGCCGAGCGCGAGCGTCGCGCGCTCGTCGGGCAGCGCGAGGCTAAGATTCCGCGGCATGGACAGCGCGCGGCTCGCCGCGAAGATCAAGGCTTGGGGCAGGGAACTCGGCTTCCAGGCGGTCGGCATCGCCGGCGCGGACCTCTCGGCGGCCGAGCCGCGGCTCGCCGAGTGGCTCGGAATGGGCTGGCACGGCGAGATGGATTATATGGCGCGCCACGGCGCGCTTCGCGCGCGCCCCGCGGAGCTCGTGCCCGGCACCGTGAGCGTGATCAGTTGCCGCATGGATTACATGTGCGCCGAAACCGACGAGCTTGCCGCGCTTTCGGACGGCCGGCGCGCCTATGTCGCGCGGTATGCGCGCGGGCGCGACTACCACAAGGTGGTGCGCGGCCGGCTGCAGAAGCTCTGCGATCGCATCGAGGCGGAGGCGGGCCCGTTCGGCCATCGCGTGTTCTCGGATTCGGCGCCGGTGATGGAAGTGGAGCTTGCAGCGCGCGCAGGCGTCGGCTGGCGCGGCAAGCACACGCTGCTGCTCTCGCGCGAGGCGGGATCGTGGTTTTTCCTCGGCGAGATCTACGCGAGCCTGGCGCTGCCGGCGGACGCGCCGTCAGGCGACCATTGCGGGACCTGCGAGAAGTGCATCGAAGCCTGTCCTACGCAGGCGATCCGGGGTCCCCGTAAGCTCGATGCGCGGCGCTGCGTCTCGTATCTGACCATCGAGCACCGCGGCGCGATTCCCGAGGAATTGCGCCCGCTCATCGGCAACCGCGTCTACGGCTGCGACGACTGCCAGATCCACTGCCCGTGGAATTCGTTCGCACGGCCGAGCGCCGAGCCCGACTTCGCCGTGCGCAACGGGCTCGACGTCGCTACCCTGGTCGAGCTCTTCGCCTGGAGCGAGGCCGAGTTCGGCGAGCGCATGGCGGGATCGGCGATCCGGCGCATCGGCTACGAGCGCTGGCTGAGGAATCTCGCCGTGGGCCTGGGCAACGCGCCGGCGACGCCTGAAGTGCTCGCCGCGCTGCGCGCGCGCGCCGAGCATCCCTCGATTCTGGTGCGCGAGCACGTGCTCTGGGCCTTGCAGCGCCATGAGCGGCTGGCAGCCTGACCGCCTGCTTCCCGGTTTCGAGTCGCGCACGCTCGCGCTCGGATCCGATTACGAGGGGCCTGTGACGGCGACGCTCGTTCGCCTTCCTCCCGCGCGAGCCGGGGCGAGCCGCGGGCCGGTGCTCTACGTGCACGGCTTCGTGGATTATTTCTTCCAGCGCCACATGGCCGAGCGCTTCGCCGCCGAGGGTTTCGAGTTCCACGCGCTGGACCTGCGAAAGCACGGGCGGTCGCTCTTGCCGCACCAGCACCGCTACTTCTGCAAGGACGTCGCGGAGTATTTCCCCGACCTCGACGCGGCGATGCAGGTGATCGGCGCGCCGGTGCTGCTCGCGGGGCACTCGACGGGTGGGCTGGTCTGCTCGCTCTACGCCGCGCGCGGCCGCCGGCGCGATCAGGTGCGCGCGATGTGGCTGAACAGCCCCTTTTTCGAGTTCAACGCCACGCCCGCGCAGCGCGCGCAGATCCGCTTCGCTGCGGCGCTCGGGCTCGCGTTTCCTTTCCTGAGCAGCCGCAACGCGGTGCGGCCCGAGTACGTGCGCGGCTTGCACCGCGACTACAGCGGGGAGTGGGAGTTCGATCTGGATCTGAAGCCCGCGGACGGCTACCCGGCGTTTTTCGGCTGGCTCGCCGCAATCCAGCGCGGGCACGCCGAGGTGCAGGCGGGGCTCGCGGTCGAGCGGCCGGTGCTCGCGATGCACTCGGACGAGGCGGACATCATCCTTGACTGGCGGCACATCGCGCGCTATTCGCGCACGCTCGGTCCCGACGTGACGGTGCTCGCCTTCCCCGGCGCGGTGCACGACCTGGTGCTGTCGCGCGCCGAGGTGCGCGAAGCCGTGTTCAGCGGGCTTTTCGCCTGGGCGGCACGAGTTTGAGCGTGGCGAGCGTCGCCAGCGCCCACGCCGCGTAGAGCGCGGCGAACACCCATTCGGGCGCGCGGTAGTACAGCGCCCAGTACACCCAGCGGCCCACGAACGACTCGGGCCGCACGCCGCCGCGCAGCAGGTCCTCCCACACCGTGAGCGGGCAGGCGTAGCCGAGCAGCGCCTCGAGCGCGACGAATGCGATCGCCGCGGCATGCGCGTAGCGGAACCAGGGGTTGCGCACCCACTCCCAGCCCGCGGCAGCGCCCACCCACACCAGCACCAGCCCGGCCACGACGAACACGACGAAGGCGAAATGAAGGACGAGGAGCGCGTCGGCGGCGAGGGAATGCACCCGCCTATTCTGCTCCGCGGATAGATGTCGCTGATCCGGCGCTCGAAAACTTCGCTCGGGCAGCGCGCGGGAGCGGACTATAGTCTGCGCAACGCAATGATCGCTCTGGAGGGAGGGTCCGATGCGCCAATACAGTCCGCTTGCTGCGGAAAGCCTGCAGTCCGGGGTCACGTTTCATCGCCCTGACCGTCCGCCGCCGACGCGCGTGACGCCGGAGGACCCGGCGCTGGCAGTGATGACCGATTTTCGCCAGGTGAGGGCGCTGACCGTTTTTCCCGACACGGCCATGGACACCGCCTACGCGCGCATGCAGGCCAACGGCGTGCACTTGCTGCTGGTGGTGGACGCGCGCAACCGGATCGTCGGGCTGATCACCTCCACGGACATCGAGGGCGAGAAACCGCTCCAGGTGCAGCAGGCGCGCGGGCTCAAGCGCCGCGAGATTCTGGTGAGCGACGTGATGACGCCGCACGAGCGGCTCGAGGTCATCGACATGGAGCGCGTGCGCGGCGCGCGCGTGGGGCATGTCGTCGCGACCCTCAAGTCGGTCGGCCGGCAGCACGCGATGGTGGTGGACCGGGACGCGCAGGGCAACCAGTGCGTGCGCGGATTGTTCTCGGCCTCGCAACTCGGCAGCCAGCTGGGCGAGCAGGTGCAAACGGTAGAGATCGCGCGCAACTTCGCCCAGATCGAGCAGGCGCTCGCCCACTGACCCGGGCGGTTCAGCCTTTCTCGCGGGGGCGGCGGGGATCGGCGATCCACTCGCTCCAGGAGCCGGCGTAGAGTCGCGACCCCGCGAGCCCGGCGATCTCCATCGCGAGCGCGTTGTGGCAGGCGGCGACGCCCGAGCCGCAGTAATGCACGACTTGCGAGGGTGGCGTCGCGCCGAGGAGCGCGGCGTATTCGGCGCGCAGCGCTTCGGCGCTCTTGAAACGACCGTCCGGGCCGACATTTGCGGTGCAGAAGCGGTTTTTCGCGCCCGGGATGCGGCCGGCTTCCGGGTCGATCGGCTCCGATTCGCCCTTCCAGCGCTGCGGCGCGCGCGCATCCACCAGCACCGTGTCGCCGCGCCCGAGCAGCGCCTCGACGTAGCCGACATCCGCGCGCATCGCCGCGTGCGGCGCGCCCGGGTAGCGGGTCATCGGAAAGCTCGGAACCTGCGCGGTCAGCGGCCGTCCTTCCGCCAGCCATTTGGCCAGGCCGCCATCGAGCACCGCTGCCGCCGCGTGCCCCACCCAGCGCAGCATCCACCACAGGCGCGCGGCCATGGTGCCGTTGCCCGCGTCGTAGGCGACCACCTGGTCGCCGGGACTCAGCCCCTGCTCGCCGAGCCACGCGATGAACTTGTGCGGCTCGGGCAGCGGGTGCCGCCCGTTCGTCCCGCTCTTCGGCGCGGACAAATCGCGATCCAGGTGCGCGAACAGCGCGCCCTGGATGTGCGCCCGCGCGTATTCATCCCTGCCCCAGTCGGGCTTGGCGAGATCGTGGCGGCAGTCGAACACGCGCCACTCGGGATGCCCGGCGAGCGCCTCGGTCGAGACGAGCGTCTGGTGCGCCATCGACGCTAAGCTCCGGCCGCTGGCCGACCGAGCCTGCCGCGCAGCCACTCGTGGAAGTGCACCAGAGTGTCCTCGAGCGGCGACTGGTAGGGGCCGGCATCGTCCAGCCCCTGGTCGTAGAGCGCGCGCCGGCCGCGCTCCATGCGCGCGCACAACTCGCCGTCCTCGGCCGCGGTCTCGTTGTAGGCGGCCTGCTGCGCCTCCGCGAACTCGCGCTCGAAGAGCACGATCTCCTCCGGATAGTAGAACTCGACCACGTTGGTGGTGAGCGCAGGCGAGCGCGGGATGACGTGCGATACGACGAGCGCGTTCGGGTACCACTCCATCATCGTGTTCGGGTAGTAGGTCATCCACAGCGTCGCCTGCTTGGGCTTGCGGCCTTCCAGGCGCGACACGCACGCCTCGTGCCAGCGCCGGTAGACCGGCGTGCCGGGCCGCTCCAGCCCCGCCTTGGGCTGCATCACCTGGATCGACCATTCGGCGCCGTACTCGATGCGGAAGTTGCCGCAGTCGGCGAAGTTGCCGAGGCCCGGGTGGTAGGGCTCGACGTGGTAGAGCTCGAGGTAGATCTCGATGAAAGTCTTCCAGTTGAACGGGTAGTCCTCGATCAGCACCTTGTCGAGCATGTAGCCCGAGAAATCGAAGTCGCCCGCGAGCGACAGGCCCGCGAGGTCCTGCCGAGGGTCGCGCGCGCCGGCGAACAGCATCCCGTTCCAGCGCTTGAGCGGCGTCGAGGCGAGCCGCACGCAGGGGCTGTCGTCGAACTGCGGCGCGCCGAGCAGCTCGCCCTTCAAGTCGTAGGTCCAGCGGTGCAGCGGGCAGACGATGTTCTGCGCGTTGCCCCGGCCTTCGAGCATCAGCGACTGGCGGTGGCGGCAGATGTTGGATAGCAGCTGCACGGTCTCGGCACCCGCGCCGCTTCGCACCAGCATCTTCGCGTGGTCCATCCACTCGAGGGTGTGGAAGTCGCCCGCGTTCGGCACCATCAGCTCGTGGCCCACGTAGCCGGGACCGGCGTCGAAGACGAGCTTCTTTTCCAGCGCGAACATCTCAGGGTCGAAGTACCACGACATCGGCAGCTGGCAGCGGCTCGCCCGCAACTCCTCGGCGCGCGCGGGATGACTCATGGGAACTCGAAAAGGCCCAGAAAAGTCAAGATATTACCGCTGAAACGCATTGACCCGCCAGCCGCACTCGGCTATGTTTGCAGCCCCTCCCATGAGCAAGACTCCACGGCAGTCCGAAACGGGCGAACCGGCGCCGAGCTTCGAGAAAGCTCTGGCCGAGCTCGAGCGCATCGTCGCGCAGATGGAGAGCGGAAATCTCTCGCTCGAGCAGTCGCTCGCCGCGCACAAGCGGGGCCTCGCGCTCGCCAAGTTCTGCCAGGGAAAGCTCGAAGCGGCGCAGCAGCAGGTGAAGGTGCTCGAGGGCGAGGTGTTGAAGCCCCTCGCCGCGGCGGCCGATGGCGATGACGACGATTGAGGCGGGCGCACCGCCGCGCGCCGACAACGCGGATTTCGGCGCCTGGATGGGTGGCGTGCAGGCGCGCATGGAGGCCGCGCTCGCGCGGGCGCTGCCGGCCGCGCAGCTCGCGCCCGCGCGCCTTCACGAGGCGATGCGCTATGCCGCGCTCGAGGGCGGCAAGCGGGTGCGGCCGCTTCTCACCTTCGCCGCGGGCGAGCTGGCGGGCGCACAGCCGCAGCGGCTGGAAATCGCCGCCTGCGCGGTCGAGATGGTCCATGCGTATTCGCTGGTGCACGACGACCTGCCTTGCATGGACGACGACGTGCTGCGCAGGGGAAAGCCGACGGTGCACGTCGAGTACGACGAAGCCACCGCGCTTCTCGTGGGCGACGCACTGCAGGCGCTCGCGTTCCAGCTCCTTTCCGAGCACAAGCTCGCGGACGATCCGGCGGCGCAGCTCGAGATGGTGAAGACGCTCGCCGTCGCGGCCGGCTCGCGCGGCATGGCAGGCGGCCAGGCCGTGGACCTGCAGGCGGTCGGCAGGGCGCTTTCGGTGCCGGAGCTCGAATTCATGCACATCCGCAAGACGGGCGCGCTCATCCGCGCGGCGGTGGTGCTTGGCGCGGCCTGCGGCGCGCCGCTCGCGGCAGACGAGCGCGTGCGCCTCGACCGCTACGCCAAGTGCGTCGGGCTCGCGTTCCAGGTGGTGGACGACGTGCTCGATGTGGAAGCGAGCACCGCGACGCTGGGCAAGACCGCGGGCAAGGATTCGAAGCAGCGCAAGCCGACCTACGTCTCGGCGATGGGTGTCGCGCAGGCGAAGCGGTTCGCCGCGGACTTGCGCGCCGACGCGCACGATGTGCTCGCGGCTTTCGGCGCGCGGGCGCAGCGCCTGCGGCAGCTCGCCGATTTCATCGTGCTCAGAAAGTTCTAGGATTGCGCGATGTCCAGCGTTCCCGGGACGGCCGGCGAGCTGCCCTACAATCCCTCCATGTACGAGCTGCTGAAGACGATCGACGATCCGGCGCAGCTGCGCGCGCTCGACAGGAAGCAGCTGCACCAGCTCGCGGGCGAGCTGCGCGCCTACGTGCTCGACTCGGTGTCCAAGACCGGCGGCCACCTGTCGTCGAACCTCGGCACTGTGGAGCTCTCGATCGCGCTGCACTACGTGTTCGACACGCCCGAGGACCGCATCGTCTGGGACGTCGGCCACCAGACCTATCCGCACAAGATCCTCACCGGGCGGCGCGAGAAGATGCACACGCTGCGCCAGCTCGGCGGCATCTCGGGCTTCCCGCGGCGCACGGAGTCGAAGTACGATGCCTTCGGCACCGCGCATTCCTCGACCTCGATCTCGGCCGCGCTCGGCATGGCGGTGGCGGCGAAGAAAAAAGGCGAAAAGCGCCGCGCGGTGGCGGTGATCGGCGACGGCGCGATGTCGGCCGGCATGGCGTTCGAGGCGCTCAACAACGCGGGCGCCATGGACGTGGACCTGCTGGTGGTGCTGAACGACAACGAGATGTCGATATCGCCACCGGTGGGCGCGCTCACCAACTATCTTGCGCGGCTGCTCTCCGGGCGCATGTACGACACCGCGAAGCGCGCGAGCGAGCACCTGCTCAAGCGCGTTCCGGGCATGCTCGAGCTCGCGCGCCGCGCCGAGGAGCACATGAAGGGCATGGTGACGCCCGGGACCCTTTTCGAGGAGTTCGGCTTCAACTACATCGGGCCGATCGACGGCCACGACCTCGACACGCTGATCGCGACGCTCTCCAACATCAGGAAGCTGCGCGGCCCGCAGTTCCTGCACATCGTGACGCGCAAGGGGCAGGGCTACAAGCTCGCCGAGGAAGACCCGATCGCCTACCACGGCCCCGGCAGGTTCGATCCCGCCGAGGGGCTGAAGAAGGCCGCGGGCGGCAAGCCCACCTACAGCCAGGTGTTCGGCGACTGGCTGTGCGACATGGCGAAGGCCGATGAGCGCCTGATCGGCATCACGCCCGCGATGCGCGAGGGCTCGGGCATGGTGCGCTTCTCGGAGGAATTTCCGGACCGCTACTACGACGTCGCGATCGCCGAGCAGCACGCGGTGACTTTCGCCGCCGGCCTCGCCTGCGAGGGCTTGAAGCCCGTGGTCGCGATCTACTCGACCTTCCTGCAGCGAGGCTACGACCAGGTGATCCACGACGTCGCGATCCAGGAGCTGCCGGTGCTGTTCGCGCTCGACCGCGGCGGCGTCGTCGGCGGCGACGGCCAGACCCACAACGGCGCCTTCGACTACGCGTTCCTGCGCACGGTGCCGGGAATGGTGGTGATGGCGCCCGCCGACGAGAACGAGTGCCGCAAGATGCTCACTACGGGATTCAGGCTGAGCGGGCCCGCGGCGGTGCGCTACCCGCGGGGCTCGGGCCCCGGCGTGGCGCAGGAGAACGAGCTCGCGACCCTGCCCGTCGGCAGGGGCGAGCTGCGGCGCGAGGGCAAGCGCATCGCGATCCTCGCCTTCGGCTCGATGGTGAAGCCCGCGCTCGAAGCCGCCGAGAAGCTCGACGCCACCGTGGCGAACATGCGGTTCGTCAAGCCGCTCGACAACGATCTCGTGACGCGCCTCGCGCAATCGCACGAGCTGCTCGTGACGGTCGAGGAGCACCAGGTGATGGGCGGGGCGGGAAGCGCGGTGTGCGAGGCGCTCGCGGCGATGGGCCTCGCGAAGAAGGTGCTGCTGCTCGGCCTGCCCGACAAGTTCGTGGAGCACGGCGACCCGGCGAAGCTGCTCGCTTCCGTCGGACTCGACGCCGAGGGCATCCGCAATTCGATTTCCGCGTTTGCGGAACGGTAATACCCGAGTAATTTTGTCGGGAGTAAAATCCGCCGCATGAAAGCCAAGGACCTGCACCACATCCCGGACGTCCAGAGCCAGCCCGACTCGCGCAAGCTCGCGATCGACCGCGTCGGCATCAAGGCGATCCGCCACCCGGTGCGCATCATGGAGCGCTCGGGCGGGGCGCAGCACACCATCGCCCTGTTCAACATGTACGTGGGGCTGCCGCACCACTTCAAGGGCACGCACATGTCGAGGTTCGTCGAGATCCTCAACGCCCACGAGCGCGAGATCACCGTGGAGACCTTCCAGCTGATGGTGCGCGAGATGGTCGAGCGGCTGGAGGCCGAGGAAGGCCACGTAGAGATGGCGTTCCCGTACTTCATCGAGAAGGCGGCGCCGGTGTCGCGCGTGAAGAGCCTGATGGACTACGAGGTCACCTTCGTGAGCGAGATCCGCCGCGGCGCGCAGAGCTTCAGCATGAAGGTGCTGGTGCCGGTGACGAGCCTGTGCCCGTGCTCGAAGAAGATCTCGGAGCGCGGCGCGCACAACCAGCGCTCGCACGTCACCGTCACCGCGCGCACCAACGACTTCGTCTGGATCGAGGAGATCGTGGACATCGTCGAGAAGCAGGGCTCGAGCGAGCTCTACGGCCTGCTCAAGCGCCCGGACGAGAAGTTCGTCACCGAGCTGGCGTACGACAACCCCAAGTTCGTGGAAGACATGGTGCGCGACGTGGCCGCGGTGCTGAACCTCGATGCGCGCATCGAGGCCTACACGGTCGAGTCGGAGAATTTCGAGTCGATCCACAACCACTCCGCCTACGCGCTCATCCACAGCGACAAGAAGGCTCGCTAGCCTCGCGCTCTGCTCGCTCGCCATGAGCGCCGCCGAAGCCCAGGACGCCGCGGCGCGCCTTGCCGCGGAGCGCGAGCGCATGGTGGCCGAGGTCGAGGCGATGTACGCCGAGACGCGCCACGAGACGGGCCTGGCGGCGATGTCGCCGCGGGTGCGCGCCGCAATGGCGAAGGTCGAGCGCCACAGGCTGGTTCCCGGGCAGGACAGGCTCGCCTACCGCAACCACCCGCTGCCGATCGGCCATGGGCAGACGATCTCGCAGCCCTACATCGTCGCGCTCTCGACCGACCTCATCGCGCCCGAGCCGCAGCACGTGGTGCTGGAAGTCGGCACCGGCTCGGGCTACCAGGCGGCGGTGCTCGCCGAGATCGTGAAGCAGGTCTACTCGATCGAGATCGTCGAGGCGCTCGGGCGCGAGGCGGGCAAGCGCCTCGCCGCGATGGGCTACGCGAACGTCGAGGTGCGCATCGGCGACGGCTACCGCGGCTGGCCGGAAAAGGCGCCGTTCGACGGCATCGTCGTCACGGCCGCCGCGCCGCGCGTGCCGCAGGCGCTGGTGGACCAGTTGAAGCCCGGCGGCAGGATGGCGATCCCGGTGGGCGAGAGCTGGGAAGTGCAGCGGCTGCTGCTGGTGACCAAGAACGCCGACGGCACCACCTCGCAAAAAACCGTCCTCCCGGTCCGCTTCGTGCCGCTGGTTCCCGGGAAATGAAGTCGGGGACAGACCCCGAATCGCACGGCTAACAGTTTCTGACGATCGTGTCGGCGGGTATCGGCTGGCCGGCGCCCCACGCCGCGGCCTCGCATTGCGCGGCTACTCGACCACGTGGTTGGCGCGGATC
>CAZVHU010000026.1:0-27234 GCA_964627075.1 uncultured Enterobacteriaceae bacterium
GTGGCACCAGTGGCAGGCCGAGTAGCCGACCGACAGCAGGATCGGCTTGTCCTCGCTGCGCGCGCGCTCGAGCGCTTCCTCGCCCCACGGATACCAGTCGACGGGGTTTTGCGCGTGCTGCTGCAGGTAGGGCGAGGTCTCGCGCTGCAGGCGGTTGGGCATGCGGCATTATTGCAGGCGATGCAGACCAAAGACCCTCGCGCGGCGCAGGTCTTGAGCTTCTGGTTCGGCCAGCCGCGCAGCGCGTGGTTCGCGAAGCAAGCGGCGTTCGACGCCGAGATCCGCACGCGCTTTCTTTCTCTCTACGAGGAAGCCGCCGAGCGGCGGCTCGAAGCGTGGAAGGACAGGCCGGGCGACTGCCTCGCGCTCGTGATCGCGCTCGATCAGTTTCCCCGCAACCTGTTCCGCGCCGGCTCGCCCGCGGCCGCGCGCGCCTTCGCAGCCGACACGCTCGCGCTCGATGCCGCACGTCACGCGGTGGCCTGGGGCTACGACCGCGGCATGACGCCCGAGGAGCGCATGTTCCTGTACCTGCCCTTCGAGCACAGCGAATCGCTCGCCGACCAGCTCACTTGCTGCGAGCTGATGGCGCGCCTCCTGCCTTGCGAGGAGACCGCGGGCGCCTACGCCTACGCAGTGGCGCACCGCAGGATCATCGAGCGCTTCGGCCGCTTCCCGCACCGCAACGCCGCGCTCGGCCGGGCGAGCACCGCCGACGAGGTCGAGTTCCTGAAGCAGCCGGGCTCTTCGTTCTGAGCGGCAGAGCGGCTAGCGGTCGGTGACGGCGCCCTCGGAGGCGGTGGACACGAGCTTCATGTACTTGGCGAGCAGGCCGCTCGCGTAGCGCGGCTTGGGCGGGCGCCATTTTTTCCTGCGCGCCGCGATTTCCCTGGCCGGCACGTTGAGCTGGATCAGGCGCTTCCTGGCGTCGATGGTGATCGAGTCGCCCTCCTTCACCAGCGCGATCAGGCCCCCTGCGTAGGCCTCGGGGGCGACGTGGCCGACCACCATTCCCCAAGTGCCGCCGGAGAACCTTCCGTCGGTGATGAGGCCCACGGACTCACCAAGCCCTTGGCCGATCAAGGCAGAAGTGGGCGCCAGCATTTCCTGCATTCCCGGGCCGCCTTTCGGCCCCTCGTAGCGAATGACGATCACGTCCCCCGGCTTGATGCGCTTGCCCATGATCGCCTTCATGCAGGCATTCTCGGAATCGAACACGCGCGCCCGCCCCGTGATCGACGGGCGCTTGAGACCGGTGATCTTGGCCACGCAGCCCTCGGGCGCGAGGTTCCCCTTGAGGATCGCGAGGTGGCCCTGGGCGTAGAGCGGCGTCGACCAGGGCCGGATCACGTCCTGGCCCGCGGGCGGCTCGGAGGGAACGCCGGCGAGCTCCTGCGCGAGGGTCTTGCCCGTGATGGTGACGCACTCGCCGTGCAGCACCCCGTTTTCCAGCAGGATCTTGAGCACCTGCGGCACGCCGCCGGCGCGGTGCAGGTCCACCGCCACGTAGCGACCCGCGGGCTTCAAATCGCACAGCACCGGGACCTTCCTGCGCACGCGCTCGAAGTCGTCGATCGTCCACTTCACGCCCGCAGCGCGAGCGATCGCGAGGTAGTGCAGCACCGCGTTGGTCGAGCCGCCGGCCGCCATGACGAGCGCGATCGCGTTCTCGATCGACTTGCGGGTGATGATGTCGCGCGGCTTGAGATCGGCCTTGATCGCCTCGACCAGCACGCGCGCCGATTCCGCCGCCGAGTCGGCCTTTTCCGGATCGGGCGAGGCCATCTGGCTCGAGCCGAGCAGGCTCATGCCCAGCGCCTCGAAGCTCGAGCTCATGGTGTTGGCGGTGTACATGCCGCCGCAGGCGCCCACCGTCGGGCAGGCGTTCCTCTCGATGCCGTCGAAATCCTCCTGCGACATCTTGCCGGCGGCGAACGCGCCCACCGCCTCGAAGGGGCTGACGATGGTGAGCGTCTGGCCTTTCCAGGTCCCCGGCTTGATGGTGCCGGCATAGACGAAGATCCCCGGCACGTTCATGCGCGCGAGCGCCATCATGCCGCCGGGCATGTTCTTGTCGCAGCCGCCGACCACCAGCGCGCCGTCCATCGCCTGGCCGTTGACCGAGGTCTCGATCGCATCCGCGATCACCTCGCGCGACACCAGCGAGTACTTCATCGCTTCCGTCCCCATGCCGATGCCGTCGGTGACGGTGGGCACGCCGAACACCTGGGGCTTGGCGCCCGCGGCCTCGAGCGCCGCGATCGCCCGGTCCACCAGCGGCTGGATGCCGGCGTTGCAGGGGTTCATGGTCGAGTGGCCGTTCGCCACGCCGACGATCGGCTTGTCGAAGTCGCCGTTCTTGAACCCGACCGCGCGCAGCATCGCCCGGTTGGGCGAGCGCGCCACGCCCTGCGTGATGAGTCGGCTCCTGCGGTTGTAGGCCATGCGCGAATCCTCCGGTTGCTAGAATTGATTCTACCGTGCTGGCTCACCCGCATTTCGATCCGGTGGCGTTTTCGCTCGGGCCGCTCGCGGTGCGCTGGTACGGCCTGATGTACCTCGCCGGCTTCGCGGCCGGCTGGTGGCTGGGCGCGCGCCGCATCCGCCGGGGGCTCACCCGGGTGACGCGCGCGCAGTTCGACGATCTTTTCTTCGGCACCGTGCTCGGCGTGATCCTGGGCGGGCGCCTCGGCTACGTGCTCTTTTACAAGCCCGCCTACTACCTGCAGCACCCGTCCGAGATCCTCGCGCTGTGGCAGGGTGGCATGTCTTTCCACGGCGGTTTCCTCGGCGTGCTCGCGGCGATGTGGCTCGTGGCGCGCCGCCATCGCCTGGCATGGCTCGAGGTCATGGATTTTCTCGCGCCGCTGGTGCCGATCGGCATCGCTGCGGGCAGGCTCGGCAACTTCATCAACGGCGAGTTGTGGGGCCGCGTCACTGACGTGGCGTGGGGCATGGTGTTCCGCGGCGCGGGCAATCTCCCGCGGCACCCGTCGCAGCTCTACGAGATGGCGCTCGAGGGCGTCGCGCTCTTCGCCCTGCTGTGGTGGTTCTCCTCCAGGCCGCGGCCGCGCGGGCAGGTGTCGGCGCTGTTCCTCATCGGCTACGGCGCCGCGCGCTTCGCGTGCGAATTCGCGCGCGAGCCCGATGCGTTCCTCGGCTTTCTCGCCCTCGGGCTCACCATGGGCCAGTGGCTGAGCCTGCCGATGGTCGCGGCCGGAATCTGGCTCTTCATGTGGAGCGCAAGGCGCAAATGAGAGCGCTCGCCCTGCTCGCCGCGCTGCTGCCGGCGCTCGCGCCCGCGCAGGCGATCGAGACGGTCACGCTGCGCAACAAGGATGTCGAGGTCCCCGCCGAGCTCGCGCGCCCGGCGGGCGCGGGGCCGTTTCCGCCGGTGCTTTTCATCCACGCGCGGCGCGGCTACGAGGACGAGGAGCGCGCGCATGTGCGCGAGCTCGCGGCGCAGGGGTTCCTTGTGATCGCGCCCGACTGGCAGAAGGGGCGGCTGATCGACCGCTGGCCGGTGCCCCACGACCCGGCGACCGAGGGCGACGTCGAGGTCGCGCTCGATGCGCTGCTCGCGCGCCCCGAGGCCTGCAAGGGGCCGGCGGGCATCGTAGGCGTGTCGCGCGGGCCGTACTACGCGCTGCGGCTTGCCGCCAAGCGCCCGCGCGATATCGCGGCGATCGTCTCCTACTACGGCCACTTCCAGAATCCCAATGCGCCCGAGCCGGAGCAGATCTACTCCTTCGCCCCCGAGGTGCAGCGCATCCAGGCGCCGGTGCTGATGCTGATCGGGAGCGAGGATTTCGAGGTGCGGCGCCTGTCGAACGCGCGCGCCTTCTACGCGCTGTGGGAGCGCGGCGTGCCGGTAGAGCTGCAGATGTACCCGATGGCGCGCCGCGCGTTCGATTTCCGCCGCGACGCGACGCCCGAGGAGAAAGTCGCCACCCGGCACGCGCGCCAGCGTGCTCGCGAATGGCTCGCGCGCCACATGAACCTCACGCCGCAGGGCCAGTGCCGCGCGCGATAATCCGGGAGACGCAACCGGAGCCGCCATGAGAACGATCCTCGCCGCGCTCGCCGCGGCCGCAATGCTCGGCGCCTGCGCCACCTCGAGCACCAGCTTCACCAATTCACGCAGGCCGCCGGACCCGGCGCCGATCAACTTCGCCGGCAAGAAGGTGGCGGCTTTCGCGCTCGGGGTCACCGAGCCGATGCTCCGCGACACCGAGGAGGCGCTCGCGCGCGAGATCACGGCGCGCGGCGCGCAGGGCGTGCCCGGCTACGGCATCGTGCCCTCTACCGAGCTGCGTGACCGCGAGGCCGCCAAAGCGAAGCTGCGGCAGGCGGGCGTAGAGGGCGTGGTGCCGCTGCGACTCGTGGACACGCAGAACAAGAAGGTGCACACCGAGTGGGCGACGCACGAGTACAGCACGCTGTCGCATTACTACACCTGGGGCATCGCCGGCGCCGATCCAGGCTATGATCGCACCGTCACCACGCTTTCCGTGGAGACGCTGATCTACAGCCTCGCGCACGACAGGTTGCTTTGGTCGGGCCTGAGCGAGACCACCGACGCGGCGCAGGCCGAGCGCTTCGTGCGCGAGCACGCCGCGGCGGTCGCCGCCGAACTGCGCCGCGAGGGCCTGGTTCGCTAGAGCGAAGGCGCTGCGCTAGCCGAGCGCCTGAGCGAGCAGGCGCGCCGGATGCAGCGCCTCGCGCCCGGCGCCGTCGGCGATCTGGTGGCGGCAGCTGAAGCCGCCCGCGACGGGCAAAGTGTAAAGCGAGGCTTTACACATGGCGGGCAGCAGCGCCTGCCCGGCCATTTTCATCGAGACGTCGTAGTGCTCGGCCTCGTAGCCGAAGCTGCCGGCCATGCCGCAGCAGCTCGACTCCACCGTGCTCAGCTGCAACCCCGGCACCAGGCGCAGCACGCGTTCCAGCGCCGGCATCGCGCCGAACGCCTTCTGGTGGCAGTGGCCGTGCAGGAGCGCCTCCCCGGCGAGCGGCTTGAGCCTGAGCGCGAGGCGCCCGGCATCCGCCTCGCGCGCGAGGAACTCTTCGAGCATCAGCGCCTTCTCGGCGAGCAGGCGCGTCTCCGCGCCCGGGAGCAGGACAGTCAGCTCGTCGCGCAGGCCGTACAGGCACGAGGGCTCCAGTCCCAGCACCGGCACGCCGCGCTCGATGTAGGGGGCGAGCGCATCGAGCGTGCGCCGGGCGTGCGCGCGCGCGCGCTCGACCATTCCCGCCGATAGGTAAGTCCGACCGCAGCACAGCGGCTTGCCGTCCAATCCGCTCACCAGCACCGGCGAGTAGCCGGCGGCGCGCAGCACCGCGAGCGCGGCGCGCGCGTTCTCGGGCTCGAACCAGCGGTTGAAGGTGTCGGCAAAGAGCACCACCTCGCGCTCGCCCGACTGCGGCGGCGCTTCGTCGTCGCGCAGGTAATCGCTGCGCCACGCAGGCAGCGCGCGCCGCGCGGAAAAACCCGTGATGCGCTCGCGAAGGCCGCGCAATGCCTTCGCGTTGCCGAGGTTGCAGAGCCACGGCAGGCGCGCCGCCCACGGCGCATAGCGCGGCAGGTGCGCGATGAGCAGCTCTCGCAGGCCGGGCGCGTGGCTCTTGCGGTACTGCGCCATGAACTCGACCTTCATGCGCGCCATGTCCACGCCGGTGGGGCACTCGCGCTTGCAGCCCTTGCACGACACGCACAGCTCGAGCGCTTCCATCACCGCGTCCTCGGCCTCGCTGCCGAGCGGCCCCTCGAGCTGCCCGGAGAGCGCAAGGCGCAGCGTGTTGGCGCGGCCGCGCGTGAGATGTTTCTCGTCCCCCGTGACGCGGTAAGACGGGCACATGGTGCCGGCGTCGAACTTGCGGCAGTGGCCGTTGTTGTTGCACATCTCGACCGCCTTGGCGAAGCCCTCGCCGCGGCCGGCGGCGTGCACCTCGTGCTCGCTCCAGTCGAGCGCGGGCTCGATCGCGATCGTGCGGTAGCCCGGCTTGAAGCGGAAAAGCGCCGCGTCGTCCATGCGCGGCGGATGCACGATCTTGCCCGGGTTCATGATCCCTTTCGGGTCGAGCCAGGACTTCACCTCCGCAAGCGCCGCCGTGAGCCGCGGGCCGAAGAAGGGCGCGATCCACTCGGAGCGCACCAGGCCGTCGCCGTGCTCGCCCGAGTAGGCGCCCTTGAAGCGCTTGACGAGCGCGCAGGCTTCCTCGGCGATGGCACGCATCTTCTGCGCGCCGCCCGAGGGACCGGATACGCGCATGTCCAGCACCGGCCGCACGTGCAGCGTGCCCACCGACGCGTGCGCGTACCAGGTGCCGCGCGTGCCGTGGCGCTCGAACACGCGCGTCAGCTGCTCGGTGTACTCCGCGAGGTGCTCGAGCGGCACCGCGCAATCCTCGATGAAGGACACGGGCTTGCCGTCGCCCTTCATCGACATCATGATGTTCAAGCCCGCCTTCCTCACCTCCCAGATCTCCTTCTGCAGCCGGCCGTCCGGCACCTCGACCACGCTGCCCGGCTGCCCGAGGTCGCCCATCAGCTCGCCCAGTTGCCGCAGCTTCGCGAGCTGCGCGGCGCGGTCCTCGCCCGAGAATTCCACCAGCAGGATGCACTCGGGCTCGCCGCGGATGAACCCGGCGACCGTCCCGGCGAAGGCCTCGATCTCGCGCGCGAGCCCGATCATGGTGCGGTCCACCAGCTCCACCGCCGAGGGGCCGAGCTTGACGATGTGCTGCGTGAGGTCCATCGCGCGGTAGAAGCTCGCGAAGTGCACCACGCCGAGCACGCGCGCCGGCGGTAGCGGCGCGAGCTTGAGCAACAACCGCTCGGTCCAGGCGAGCGTGCCCTCGGAGCCCACGAGCAGGTGCGCGGCGTTGGCGTGCGGCGGGCCGAGGTGGTCGAGGTTGTAGCCGGCGACGCGGCGCAGCACCTTGGGAAAGCGCGCCGCGATCTCGTCGCGCTCGCGCGCGTACAGGTGCCGCAGCTTGTCCACCAGCGCCGCATAGCCCGGCGGCCCGCTCGCGGCCTGGTCCATCGGCCCGAAGCGCCAGCGCTCGCCTTGGGCGGTCACGGCGTCGATCGCGAGCACGTTGTGCACCATGTTGCCGTAGGCGATCGAGCGCGAGCCGCAGGAATTGTTGCCCGCCATGCCGCCGAGCGTCGCCTGGGCCGAGGTCGAGACATCCACCGGGAACCACATGCGATGCGGGCGCAGGAGCGCGTTCAGCCGGTCGAGCACCAGCCCGGGCTGCACCAGCGCAGTGCCGCGCTCGGGGTCGAGCTCCACCACCTGGTCGAGGTATTTCGAGCTGTCGATCACCAGCGCCGCTCCCACGGTCTGGCCGCACTGCGAGCTGCCTGCGCCGCGCGGCAGCACCGGCACGTGCTCCGCGGCCGCGATCGCGAGCGCCGTGCGCGCCGCTTCCTCGGTGCGCGGCACCACCACGCCGAGCGGCTCGATCTGGTAGATCGAGGCGTCGGTCGAGTAGCGGCCGCGGCTCGCGCGATCGAACAACACCTCGCCGTCCACCTCGGCGCGCAGGCGCGCGGCGAGCGCCGGGTCGCCGGGCTTGGCGCGCACGATGCCCGCAGCGGGATAGCTGCGCGCGATGTCCTGGAAGGTCGGAGCGTTCACGGCTCGGCGCTGACGCGGGTGTGCGAGGGTTAGAATACACCGCAGAGCGCGGCGCTTCGCCGCGCGCCTTGGCAAGCGGGCGCGCGACGCGCCGCGCGATCGTGATTTTTTGTCCCGGAGTCGCCATGGCAAGAACCGCCGGCCGGCATTTCCTGCAGATCCCAGGCCCGACCAACGTGCCCGACCGCGTCCTGCGCGCGATCGACCTGCCGACGATGGACCATCGCGGCCCGGAGTTCGCGCTGCTCGGCAAGGAAGTCCTCGCAGGAATGCAGCGCGTGTTCCGCACGCGCCATCCCGTGGTGATCTACCCGGCCTCGGGCACCGGCGCGTGGGAGGCGGCGCTCGCCAATTCGCTCTCGCCGGGCGACAAGGTGCTGATGTGCGAGACGGGGCACTTCGCCGCGCTGTGGCAGCGCATGGCGCAGCGCCTGGGCCTCGCGCCCGAGTTCCTCCCGGGCGACTGGCGCAGCGGCGCGGACCCCGAGGCGATCGAGCGGCGGCTGCGGGCGGACGCGCAGCGCGAGCTCAGGGCCGTGTGCGTGGTGCACAACGAAACCTCGACCGGCGTCACCTCGCGCATCGCCGAAGTGCGGCGCGCGATCGACGCCGCGGGGCACCCGGCCCTTTTCATGGTGGACACGATCTCGTCGCTCGGCTCGATCGATTACCGCCACGACGAGTGGCGCGTCGACGTGACGGTGGGCGGCTCGCAGAAGGGGCTCATGCTGCCGCCCGGCCTGTCGTTCAACGCGGTATCGGAAAAAGCGCTCGCCGCCTCGAAGGCCGCGAAGCTGCCGCGCAGCTTCTGGGACTGGCAGGAGATGATCGCCGCCAACAAGGACGGCTACTTCCCCTACACGCCGGCGACCAACCTGCTCTACGGTTTGCGCGAGGCGCTGCGCATGCTGGAGGAGGAAGGCATGGAGAACGTGTTCGCGCGGCACCAGCGCCACGCCGAGGCGACGCGCCGCGCGGTGCGCGCCTGGGGGCTGGAAGTGCTGGCGAAAAATCCGGCGGAGTACTCCGCTTCGCTCACCGCCGTGCTCATGCCCGAGGGCCACAGCGCCGACCGCGTGCGCAAGGTGGCGCTGGAGCGCTTCGACCTGTCGCTCGGCACGGGCCTCGGAAAGCTCGCCGGCAAGGTGTTCCGCATCGGCCACCTGGGCGACTTCAACGACCTGATGCTCCTTGGCACGCTCGCCGGGGTCGAGATGGGACTTCGCCTCGCCGGCGTGCCGATCCGAATGGAGGGCGTACAGGCCGCGATGGGCTATCTCGCCGCCGGCGAAGCGGCGCAGGGCAAGGCGCGCGCCGCGGCGTGACGGTGAAGCCGCGCATCGCGTTCTTCGCCGGCGACCCGAACGGCGTCGGGCCGGAGCTCGTCGCGAAGCTTCTGGCGCGCGCGGAGCTGCGCGCGCTTGCCGACATCGTGCTGCTGGGCGACGAGCGCCTGCTGCCCGGGAGCGTGCGCGCCGGCGTCGAATTCGAGCGCGTGGCGGGCCTCGCCGCCGAGGCGCTCACCCCGGGGAAGGTCAGCGCGGCGGCCGGCAGCTGGATGCTCGAGGGGCTGAGGCTCGCCGCGCGCAAGGTGCGCGCGGGCAGCGCCCAGGCGATCGTGTTTGCGCCGCTCAACAAGCAGGCGATGAAGCGCGGGGGACTGAAGCACGCCGACGAGCAGCACCTGCTTGCCGAGCTGCTCGATGCGCGCGGCTACACGGTCGAGCTCAACATCATCGATGGCTTGTGGACTTCGCGCGTGACCTCCCACATCCCGCTGAAGGACGTCGCAGCGGCGATCACGGCGCAGGGCGTGTGCGACTCGGTGCGGCTCATCGACCGCGCGCTGCGGCGCGGCGGCGTGGCGCGGCCGCGCATCGCGGTGGCGGGCCTGAACCCGCACGCCGGCGAGGGCGGCACCCTGGGGCGCGAGGAGATCGAGGTGATCGCGCCGGCGATCGAGCGCGCGCGCGCCGAAGGGCTGGATGCGCGCGGGCCGTTCGCCGCCGACACGGTGTTCGTCGCCGCGCGCCGCGGCGAGTTCGACGCCGTGGTGACCATGTACCACGACCAGGGCCAGATCGCGATGAAGCTGATGGGCTTCGACAAGGGCGTGACGCTCCTGGGCGGGCTGCCGGTGCCGGTGTGCACCTGCGCCCACGGCACCGCCTACGACATCGTGGGAAAGGACCGCGCCAACCCGGTGCCGCTGGAGAACGCGCTGCGGCTCGCCTCGCGCATGGCGGCCCGCGCGCAGTGATAAGATTTGCTCGAGTACCTTCCTGAGGGGGAGAACCATGCTGAGAACCGCTTTGGCAATTTCACTTTCGTTTGCCGCGCTCGCTGCGCAGGCTCAAGCCTGGCCCACCAAGCCGATGACCGTGCTGAATCCGTTCCCCGCAGGCGGCGGCACCGACACCTTCCTGCGCCCGATCGCGGCCAAGCTCTCGCAGCAGCTCGGCCAGCAGGTGATCGTCGAGAACCAGGGCGGCGCAGGCGGCACGGTGGGCGCGACCAACGCTTCCAAGCGCGCCCCCGACGGCTACAACTGGTTCATGGGCGCGGTGCACCACACCATCGCGGAGAGCCTGTATGCGAGGCTGAACTACCGCCTCGAGCGCGACTTCGAGCCGATCACGGTGGCCGCGTTCGTGCCGAACGTGGTGGTGGTGCATCCCAGGTACGCCGACAAGATCAAGACGCTCAAGGACCTGATCGACTATGCGCGCGCCAATCCCGGCAAGCTCAATTACGGCTCCGCGGGCAGCGGCACGACGCACCACCTCTCGGTGGAGCTGTTCAAGACCATGACCAAGACCTTCATGGTGCACATCCCCTACCAGGGCGCGGGCCCGCTGATGGTCGGCCTGCTCTCGGGGCAGGTGGACCTCGCCTTCGACGGAATGGGAACTTCTTCGGTCCAGATCAAGGCGGGCAAGCTGGGCCCGCTCGCGGTCACCAGCGTGGCGCGCAACCCGGTGCTGCCCAACGTGCCGACGGTGCAGGAGGCGGGCGTGCCCGGCTACGAGGTGCGCACCTGGTACGGGCTGTGGGCGATCCGGGGCACGCCCGCCGCGATCAAGGACCGCATGTACAAGGAAACAGTGATCGCGATGAATACGCCCGAGCTGAAGAAGATCTGGGCCGAGCAGGGCGCCGACGCCGGCGGCATTCCGCCCGACGAGTTCGCGAAACTGATCAGGTCCGAGATCGTTAAGTGGGCGAAGGTGGTCAAGGACGCCGGCGCGAAGGTGGACAACTAGACCGCGCCTTCGGCGCGCAGCTGCGCGATCTGCGCGTCGCTGCGCCCGAGCAGGCCGCGCAGCACCTCGTCGGTGTGCTCGCCAAGCAGCGGCGGCGGCAGCCGGTGCTCGAGCGGCGTCCCGGAAAAGCGCATCGGGCTTCTCACCAGCGACACCTTGCCCGCCTTCGGGTGCGGCAGCTCGAATTTGAGCCCCCGCGCCACCGCCTGCGGCTCGGCGAACACCTGGGCGATGCTATTTATCGGGCCGTTGGGCACGCCCGCGGCCTCGAGCGCCTCGACCCAGTCGCGCGTGGCGCGCCGGCGCAGGATTTCGGATAGCAGCCTGGTCAGCTCGGCGCGATTCTCGACGCGCTTGCCGTTGGTGGCGAAGCGCGCATCGCCCGCCAGCTCGTCGCACTTCGCTACGGCGCAGAACTTGCGGAACAGGTTGTCGTTGCCGCAGGCGAGGATCATGTCGCCGTCGGCGGTCTTGAAGGTCTGGTAGGGGACGATGTTGGGATGCGCGTTGCCGAGCCGCCCGGGCGATTCGCCGGTGGCGAGGTAATTGGCGCCCTGGTTGGCGAGCACCGCCGCCTGCACGTCGAACAGCGCCAGATCGAGGTGCTGGCCGCCGCCGCCATGCTCGCGCGCGGCGAGCGCCGCGCACACCGCGACCGTGGCGTACATCCCGGTCATGATGTCGGCGATCGGGATGCCCGCTTTCTGCGGCCCGCCGCCGGGAAGATCGTCGCGCTCGCCTGTGATGCTCATCAGGCCCGCCATGCCCTGGATCATGAAGTCGTAGCCCGGGCGCTCGCGGTACGGTCCGGTCTGGCCGAAGCCGGTGAGCGAGCAGTAGATGAGGCGCGGGTTCACCAGCCTAAGGTCTTCCCAGGACAGGCCGTAGCGCGCAAGGTCGCCGCACTTGTAGTTCTCGAGCAGCACGTCCGACTTCGCCGCAAGCTCCCTCACGATCTGCTGGCCCGCGGGCGAAGTGAGATCCACGGTGACCGACTTCTTGCCGCGGTTGGCGCAGGCGAAGTAGGCCGATTCGCCGGTGTCGCGGCCGCTCGCGTCCTTCAGCCACGGCGGGCCGAAGGCGCGCGAGTCGTCGCCCTTGCCCGGGCGCTCGACCTTGATCACCTCGGCGCCGAGGTCGGCGAGGTTCTGCCCCGCCCACGGGCCGGCAAGCACCCGGGTGAGGTCGAGCACCCGCACGTGGGCGAGCGGTCCCGCCATCGCGGCTACTTGCGCACGATCAGGCTGTTCTGCACCTGCTTCACGCCCGAGACCGTGGACGCGACCTTGCCCGCCTTGTCCCGGATCTCCTCGCTCTCGACGAAACCCGAGAGCTGCACGACGGACTCGTAGGTCACCACCGAGATCGACATCGACGGGATGCCCTTCTCGGTGAGCAGCGCCGTCTTCACCTTGGTGGTGATGGCGCTGTCCTCGAGCACGCGCTTGTCGTTGTCCTGCATCGCCTTGATGTACTCGTCGACGTTCAGCTTGCCGTCCTTGTTGGCATCGAACCTGGTGAAGCGCTTGGCGAGCTCCTTTTCCTTGGCCGCCTCCTCGCGCGAAAGGAACTGGTCGGTGTTGGTGTCGAGCGCGTCGAAAGCCGAGTTGCCGGTCTTCTGCTTGGCTTGCGCCCAGGCGCCGCCGGCGAGCAAAGCGGCGAGCGTGAAAGCGATCAACTGTCTCATGTGTCCTCCGTGGGAGTTGCGTGGCAGAGGCGCGATTTTCGCACAGGCTGCGCACCGCAAGGCAGTCGCCCCGCGGCGACGCCGCCTACCAGGCCCACGCCACCCACAGCATGCGCGCGGCGATCGCGTACAGCATCAGCGCGAACACGGTTCGCAGCTGCCGAACCGGCAGGCGGTGCGTGACGCGCGCGCCCAGCGGCGCGGTGAGGATGCTCGTGGATGCGACCAGCGCAAGCGCCGGCAGGTAGACATAGCCCAGCGTCCACGGCGGCAGGCCCTCCGCGCCCAGGCCGCCGATCACGTAGCCGATGGTCGCGGCCACCGCGAGCGGAAAGCCGACCGCGGCCGCGGTGCCGATGGCGCGCGCGAGCGGCACATTGCACCACGCGAGGAACGGCACGGTGAGGAATGCGCCGCCCGCGGCGAGCAGGCTCGAGAACGCGCCGATCACGCCGCCGGCGGCAAAGAGCCCCGCGCGCCCCGGGAGCGTGCGCGTCGGCTTGGGCTTGACCTCGATCAGCATGTTGCTCGCCGCGTAGAGCATGAACACGCCGAAGAACATCGCCAGCGGGCGCGACTTCTGGCCGCTCGCGATCAGCGCCCCGGCCACCGACCCGGCAACGATGCCCGGGAGCATTCCGGCCACCGCGCGCCAGTCGACCCCGCCGCGCCTGGCGTGGGCGCGCACGCTGGAGACGGAAGTGAACACGATCGTCGCCATCGCCGTGGCGAGTGCAAGGTGCATCATCTTTTCTTCCGCAAAGCCGTTCGCCGCGAACACCCATAGCAGCATCGGCACCATCACCGCGCCGCCGCCGATGCCGAGCAGGCCGGCGAGGAATCCCACGACCGCGCCGATCGCGGGGTAGGCCAACCACCATTCCATCAGCGGCCTTGCAGCAGGTAGCGCGCGAGCTCGGCGAAGCCGGCGCCTGCGGCCGCGCGCGTGACGTACCTGGGCGGCGAGACGAGGTGCCCGGCGAAGCGCGCGACATTGGCCACGCCCACCGAGTGCTCGAAGAAGGCGAACATGGGCGCGTCGTTCGGCGAATCGCCGGCAAACGCGTAGTCGCGGTTGGCGGCCTCCAGGTCGGCGCCGAAGCGCTCGGCGAACAGCAGCTTCGCCGTCGCCAGCTTGTCGTAGCCGCCGAACCAGCCGTTGACGTGGATCGAGCTCAGCTTCGCGGTGAGCCCCGACTCGCGCATCAGCGCCGCGATGCGCTCGGCCGCTTCCAGCGGCAGCGGCGCCACGTCCTCGCACCAGTCGATCGCGAGGTCGGTCTCGCGGTAGGGCTGGTCGGCGGCGACGGCGCATCCCGGCACCTCGGCGAGGATGCGGTGCGCGATGCACTCCAGCCGCGCGCGCTTTTCGGCGCGCACCGCCGCCGGCTCCTGGAACCGCTTGTGCAGCCTGCCCTCTCCGTGCCAGAAGTAGAACGCGCCGTTCTCGCCCACGACCGCGTCCACCGGCCACATGCGCGCGATGTGGTCGCACCAGCCGGCGGGCCGCCCGGTGATCGGCACCACCAGGCGCCCGGCATCCTTGAGCCGCTCCATCGCGGCGAACGCCTCGGCGGTGAGGCGGCCCTCCGTGGTGAGCGTGTCGTCGATGTCGAACAGCAGCCCGCGGATGCGCTGCGGCTGCGAGAGTTGGACCAGCGGCTTCACGCGCGCGCCATGAATTCGGCGACGCGCGCGCGCTGCCCGGCGCTCATGTGCAGGCCCGCCTTGGTGCGCCGCCAGAGCACGTCCTCCGCGGTGCGCGCCCATTCGCGCTCGATGAAATGGCGCAGCTCCCGCTCGGTCAGGCCAGCGCCGAAATCCTCGCCCAGCCTGCCGTCGCCCACGATCTCGGCGGCGCGCGCGCCGTGCCGGCGGAAAATGCCGCGCAGCGTGTCGCGCGGCACCCCCGGGTGGCGCGCGAAGAACTCCTCGCGCGCCTGCTCGCGCGGCACGCCGCCAAAGTCGCTCCCCGGCAGCGGCGCGCGCGCGGTCCACGCCGGCTTGAGGCCGGGAAAGTAGGGGGCGAGCTTTTCCATCGCGCGCTCGGCGAGCGTGCGAAAGATGGTGATCTTGCCGCCGAACACGGAGAGCACGGGCGCGGCGCCGGCTTCGTCGTCCACCCGCAGCGTGTAGTCGCGGGTCACCGCGGACGGATCGCTCGTGCCGTCGTCGTACAGCGGCCGCACGCCCGAGTAGCGCCAGGCAACGTCGCGCGCTCGCGCTGGCGTCGCCAGGTAGCGGTTGACCGCGCGGCAAAGGTAATCGACCTCGGCGTCGCTCGCCTCGGGCGCCGCTTCGCGCTGCACCGGGATGTCGGTGGTGCCGACCAGCGTGAAGCGCTCCTCGTAGGGGATCATGAACACGACGCGCCGGTCGTCGTTCTGCAGGATGCAGGCGTGGTCGCCTTGGTACAGCCGAGGCAATACGATGTGGCTTCCTTTCACCAGGCGCACCGCGTCGCGGGAGGGCTGCGCCAGGCGCTCGTTGAGCACGCGCTTCACCCACGGCCCCGCCGCGTTGACGATGGCGCGCGCGCGCACCGTCTCGCCGTTGGAAAGCGTCGCGCGCCAGGCGCCGCCCTCGCGCCTCGCCTCTGCGCAAGCTGTGCGCGTAAGGACCGTCGCGCCGCGCTCGCGCGCGTCCATGGCGCAGGCGACCACCAGCCGCGCGTCGTCCACGCGGCAGTCGGAGTACGCGAAGCCGTGGCGGAAGCGCGGCTTGAAGCCCGCATTGAACGGCGGCGCATCCAGCCGCACCGCCTCGGAGCCCGGAAGCGAGGCGCGCCGCGCGAGGTGGTCATAGAGAAACAACCCCGTGCGGATCATCCAGCGCGGCCGCAGCTCGGGCACGTGCGGCATGACGAAGCGCGCCGGCCACACCAGGTGGCGGGCCGTGGCGAGCAGCACTTCGCGCTCGGCGAGCGCTTCGGCCACCAGCCGGAACTGGTATTGCTCCAGATACCTCAGCCCGCCGTGGATCAGCTTCGAGGAAGCCGACGAGGTGGCCGAGGCGAGGTCCTCCTGCTCGCACAGCAGCACCGAGAGCCCGCGGCCGGCGGCGTCGCGCGCGATGCCGGCGCCGTTCACGCCGCCGCCGACGATGAAAAGATCGACCTCGCGCAAGCGCCCGATTATACGGGCGGCCCGGCGACCGCCCTGAGACGCGCCTCGAGCGCGACCCCGCGCCCGCCCGGCAGGTTCTCGGCCGCGAGCACGCCGCCGTGGAACTCCGCGATCAGCCGCGCGACGTAGAGGCCGAGGCCGAGGTGCGGCACGCCGTCGGCGCGCGCGCCGCGGACCGAGACCATCGAGTCGAACAGCGACTCGCGCAGCGCATCCGGCAGCGGCGGGCCGTCGTTCTCCACGCGCAGCCGCACCTGCGCGCCGGCGCGCGCGAGCGACACGCGCACCGCGCTCCCCGTGGCGGCGAAGTCGGCGGCGTTCTCCACCAGCTTGTCGAGCATCTGCGCGAGCAGGTCCGGCGCGCCCTCGACCAAGAGCGGCTCGCGCGGCAGCGCAAGCTCGAAGGCGCGCGGCGCGTAGGCAAGCCGGTACCCTTCCACGCAGCCGCGCACCACGGCGGCCGCGTCGTAGCGCTCGCGGGCGGCGGTGGCGAGGCCTTGCTCCATGCGCGTCGCCTCGGCCATGCGCTGCAGGATGGTGTTCAGGCGCGCCAGGCCCTCTTCGGCACGGGCGATGTAGGTGCGGCTCTCGGCGGCGCTCGGGGCAAGCTTGAGGTTCTCGAGCGAGGAGCGCACCACCGCGATCGGCGTGCGCAGCTCGTGCGAGAGCCTGCCCGCCAGGCTCTCGAGGTAGGCGTGGTGCTGCGCGAGCTTGGCGAGCACCGCCGAGAAGCTGCGCGAGAGGTCGCCGATCTCGTCGCCGGCGCCGGATCCCGAGGCGAGCCGCGTGATGCGACCCCGCGCGTCGATCGCCGACTCGGCTTCGTCGCGCAGGCGCCGGATGCGGTGCGATAGGCGCGTGGCGAAGGCGATCAGGATCGCCGCGGCGCCGGCGAACGCGATGAGCGTGAGCGCAAGCAGCCGCTCGAGCGCCGCGCTGCGCAGCGTCGCGACAGGGTTGGTGGTTTCCTCGACCACCACCGCGCCGGCGACCTCGTTCGCGCTCCAGATCGGGTGCGCCGCCGAGATCACCACGGCGCGGCCGTCGGCGGTGCGCCGCGTGCGCGCGCCCGGCGCCCCGGCAAGCGCCTGCGCGATCTCGCGCCCCGTGGCGAGCGTGTCCTCGGCCACGGTGTCGGCGAAGTCCTCGGTCGGGCGCTCGATCAGCCACCCCGCGAAGCGCTGCCAGGCGGCGCGCAGCGCGCCGGGCTCGGCCTCGGACTGGACGGTGCGCCTCAAGCTCCCCGCGAGCGCGAGCACCTGGTAGCGGCGGTTGACCACCCAGATGCGCGACTCGGTGCGCTGCACGCCGCGCAGGATGGCGGCGATTTCGGCGCTCGCCAGTTCCTCGCGCAGCTGCGCCTCGCGCGCGAGCGTCTGTCCCTCGCCGCCGGCGAGGCGCTGCAGCTCGCGCTCGGCCTCGCGCCGCAGCCGCTCGTCGCCCACCGGCGCCGCCTCCAGCAGCTGCGGCCGGTCGTGCAGCGCCGTGGCGACCGCGCGCGCGGCGCCGATGAGCGCGCGCTCCTGCCCGGCGAGCAGCGTGCGCTCCATCTCGTTCACGTAGAGCACGCCCGCCCAGGGCAGCGCGAGCAGCACGAGCGCCACCAGCGCGAGCTTCGCGCGCAGCCCCAGCTTCATCCGCGTGTCACGCGCTCTTCCAGCGGTAGCCCATGCCGTAGGCGGTGTCGATGCGGTCGAACGCCGGGTCCGCGGCCTGGAACTTCCTGCGGATGCGCTTGATGTGCGAGGTGATCGTGCCCTCGTCCACGACCAGGTTCGCCTCCTGCATCAGCTGCTCGCGGTTCTTGACGTGCCCGGGATGGCGCGCGAGCGCGTGCACCATCCAGAACTCCGTCAGCGTGAGCGGCACCTCCGCGCCCCGCCAGGTCACGGTGAAGCGCTTGAGGTCGAGCGCCAGCGCCCCGCGCTCGATGCGCTCCTCGACAGCCCTGGGCTCGTTGCCGAGGTCCGCGCGGCGGAACAGCGCGCCGATGCGGGCGAGCAGGTGCGGCAAGCTCACGTCCTTGGTGAGGTAGTCGTCGGCGCCCAGGCGCAAGCCCGCGACGACGTCGAAGTCGCTGTCGCGCGCAGTGAGAAAGATGATCGGCAGCGCCGCCGAGAGCGCGCGCAGCTCGCGGCACAGCGCGAAGCCGCCGTCCATGTCGTTCCCCAGCCCGATGTCGATGAGCGCGAGGTCGGGCAGCCGCCCCTTCATCGCCGCGAGCGCCTCGTCGCGCGCCGCGTGGGCCTCGACCTCGAAGCCGTGCTTGCGCAGCGCCTCGGCGTAATTGGCGCGCAGGGCGGGATCGTCCTCGACGATGGCGATGCGGCGGCGCATGTCGCGCAGGAATATAACCCGCTCGAGCGCCCGCCCGGGGCGCCTGCCAGCGGATTGCCAGAATTGCTCGCCGCGCTGCCAGCGGCCGGCCGGCCGCCCGCCCGCCCCGCAGCCTTGAATGCCGGCGAAAGGAGGCGCGATGGAAAACGAAACCCCGGCGCCGGACACGCGGGCGGCGGCTGCCGACCTCGCCACGCTCGCTGCGCTCGCGCTCGCCGTGGCGCTGGCGGTGAGCGTGCTGCTCGCGGCGGGCGCCCTGCTGCTCGCGGGAGCGGCGCCCGAGGCGCAGAGTGTAAAGTCTGACTTTACACTCCGGCCGCCCGCAGCCGGTTAGCTTCCGCGCGCCTGCCATCGAACCGCGGCAGCGGGCACGCCAGGCCAGGAAAGGAGGATCGGGGACAGGGCCGGCGCCGCCCGGCTGCTTCGGCAGGCGCGCACTTGCCAGCGACCGCGCGGCGCGCTTCAATCCTCGGCATGGGCGCCCTACTCACTCTGGTCATCGGCAACAAGAACTACTCCTCCTGGTCGATGCGTCCGTGGATCGCGCTGCGCGGCGCGGGCATCGATTTCCGCGAGCGCATGCTCAAGTTCGAGTCGCAGGACTGGCGCGACAACATCGAGCGGCTTTCGCCGTCGCGCATGGTGCCGGTGCTCTGGGAGGGCGAGCCCGGAAGGGGGTTCCCCACCTGGGAGACGCTCGCCATCATCGAGCGCGCGCACGAGCTGTTTCCCGCCGCGGGCGTGTGGCCGGCGGATGCGCGTTCGCGCGCGAGGGCGCGCTCGATCTGCGGCGAGATGCACGCAGGCTTTCGCGCGCTGCGTGGCGCGATGCCGTGCAACATCCGCAGCCGCTACCCCGGCAAGGGGATGAGCCCGGAGGTGGCGAAGGACATCGAGCGCATCGCCGCCATCTGGAGCGCCGCGCGCGCCGAGTTCGGCCGCGGCGGGCCGTACCTGTTCGGCGCCTTCAGCGCCGCCGACGCCTACTACGCGCCGGTCGCGACGCGCTTCGTGACCTACGGCGTCGCGCTCTCGGGCGCCGCGCTCGAATACCAGCGCGCGCTGCTCGAAGCGCCCGCGGTCAAGGCGTGGTGCGACGACGCGGCCAAGGAAACCGAATTCGTCGCCGCCGACGAGCCCTACGCCACGGCGCCGCGCTGACCGCGCCGCAGCCTAGTCGTTGCCGTGGCGCGCGACGCCGCGGCTGCTGGATTCGATGAATCCCACCATGCGCGCGACTTCGGCGATGGCGCCGAGGTCGTTGCGCACGGCTGCAAGCGCCTCCTTCATCAGGCGCTCGCCGCGGAAGATCATGCGGTAGGCCTTGCGCAGCGCGCGGATCGAGTCCGGCGCCACGCCGCGGCGCTCCAGGCCCACTTCGTTCAGGCCGATCAAGCGCCCGCGCCCGCCGTGCGCCATGCAGTAGGGCGGGATGTCCTGCCTGACGATTCCGCCTCCCGCGACCATCGCCAGCGTGCCGATGCGGCAGAACTGGTGCACCGCGACCAGCCCCGAGAGCCACGCCCGCTCCTCCAGCACCACGTGCCCGCCCAGCACCGTGTTGCTGGCGATGGTCACTTCGTCGCCGATGCGGCAGTCGTGCGCGATGTGCGCGTTCGCCATGAAGTAGCAGCCCGAGCCGATGCGGGTCTCGCCGTCCTCCTTTTCGCTCGCGCGGTGCACCGTCACGCCCTCGCGGAACACGCAGCGCTCGCCGACGACGACGCGCGTCGGCGTGCCGCGGTAGGAAAGATCCTGCGGCGGCGTGCCGATAGCCGCGAACGGGAAGATCTCGCAACCGTCGCCGATGGTGGTCGCACCGTCCAGGTAGGCGAACGGGTGAACCTTGACGTCCTTGCCCAGGCGCACGTCCGGGCCGATGTAGGCCTGCATCTTGGATCCGGGGTCGGCGGCGGCGGCCGGCGCTGCGCCTAGCGGCACCAGTCGCCAATGATCGCCTCGTAGAGCGCGACCGCCTGACGGGTTCGCTCCATGCTGCAATACTCGTCGGTCTGGTGCGCCATCGCGGCTTCGCCCGGCCCGAGCACGACCGCCGGCGCGCCGCGGTAGACCTTGAGCAGGTTCGCGGCGTCGGTCATGTAGGGCGCGGTGCGCGGCTCGGGGGATTCGCCGATCACCGGCCTGCAGATCTCGAACACGCGCTGCATCCATTCGTCTTGCGGCTCGGTCCAGACCGCGCCCAGGTTGGAGAACACTTCGAATTCGGCATCCGCGACGGCGGTCGCCTTCAGGCGCTCGAGCAGCGCTGCGTGGTCCATTCCCGGCACGGTGCGGATGTCGACGCCGACGCGCGCCGCGTCCGGCACCAGGTTCACGCCGCTGCCGCCCTCGAAGGTGCCGACGTTGAGCGTCGGCGAGCCCATCACCGGGTGCGCCGCTGCGCCGAACTGGAAGCCCTCCAGCGCGGCGACCGCGCGCGCGGCCTTGTAGATCGCGTTCACGCCGAGCTGCGGCATCGAGCCGTGCGCCGACACGCCGCGAAAGGTGGCGTGGAACTTGATCGAGCCCTTGTGCCCCACCAGCGGATAGTTGGAGGTGGGCTCGCCCACCACGATTGCGCCCGCCTTGCCCATCAGCTCGGGCAGCTTCGCCAGGTGCTGCGAGCCGACGCAACCGCCCTCCTCCGCGGCGGTGAGCACCAGCACCACGCCGGGTGAGCCCGAGAGCTTGCCGCCGCCGAAGGATCGCGCCGCGGCGAGCATCGCCGCGACGCCCGCCTTCATGTCGGAGGTGCCGCGGCCGAAAAGCTTGTCGCCGTCGGTCTCGCCGTCAAACGGCGCCTTCGACCAGCGGCGGGTTCCGAGCGGCACGACGTCGAGGTGGCCGGTGAGGCAAAGCGGCGGCCTGGCGTCGTTGCCGCCCGCGCGCGCGATCACGCTGGTGCGCGCATCCGCGTACTCGTGGTACCAGACGTGGTAGCCCCACTGCTCCAGCATCGCGCCGGCGAAGCGCGCGCAGTCGCGCTCGCGCCCGGGCGGGTTGACGGTGTCGAAGCGGACCAGGTCCCGGGTCAGCGCGACGGCATCCTGCGTGCTCATGGCGAAATGATAACCGCCGGCCGGCTTCGCGGCGCTATGCTTCGCGTTCACCGCAATCCGAGAGGGAGGACTGATGGCCAAGGCCTACTGGATTTCCTGCTACCGCAAGATCAAGAGCCCCGAGAAGCTCGCCGCCTATGCCAAGCTGGCCGGCCCGGCGGTGCAGGCTGCCGGCGGGCGCTTTCTCGCGCGCGGCATGCCCGCCAAGGTCTACGAGCAGGCCGCGAACGAGCGCACCGTGGTGGTCGAGTACGAGAGCCTCGCCGCAGCGCTCGCCGCGCGCGAAAGCGCCGCCTACCAGGAGGCGCTGCGTGCGCTCGACGACGGCGTCGAGCGCGACTTCCGCATCATCGAGGGCGCGGCGTAGCGCCCCGCCTCAGATCTCCTCGGGCACCATGCGGATCGCGCCGCACGGGCACTCGGCGGCGCACAGTCCGCAGCCCTTGCAGTAATCGAGGTTGAAGCGGAAGCGCTTGCCGGGCCCCAGCTTGATCACGGCGTTGTCGGGGCACACGCCGTAGCAGTTGTCGCACTCGAAGCAGTTGCCGCATGAGAGGCACCGCCGCGCCTCGTAGAGTGCGGTGGACTCGTCCAGGCCCTGTGTCACTTCGTCGAAGGTCGACTGGCGGCGGATGACGTCGAGCGTCGGGCGCATGCTCTTAGGCGCATCGGAGTAGTACCAGGTGTTCAGGTTCTCGAACGCGGCGGGCTCGTGCTTCGGCGGCGGCGCGTAGCGCGCGCCGCGCAGCCAGGCGTCGATGTGGCGCGCCGCCTTCTTGCCGTGTCCGATGGCGACGGTGACGGTGCGCTCGGCGGGGACCATGTCGCCGCCGGCGAAGATGCCCGCGTGGCCGGTCATCATGTCGGCGCCGACCTGCACCACGCCGTCCTTCACCCCGAGCCCCGGCACGCCTTCCAGCAGCGACAGGTCCACCTCCTGCCCCAGCGCGAGCACCACCGAGTCCGCCTCCAGCGTCTCGAACTCGCCGGTGGGCTGCGGGTTGCCTCTGTCGTCGAGCCGCATCTTTTCCACCGTGATCGAGGACTCGCCCGCCTGCTTGATGGTCGAGAGCCACTTCACCAGCACGCCCTCCTGCAGCGCCTCCTCCAGCTCGAAGTCGTGCGCCGGCATCCGCTCGCGCGTGCGCCGGTAGACGATGATCGACTCGGTCGCGCCGAGGCGCTTCGCGGTGCGCGCCACGTCGAGCGCGGTGTTGCCGCCGCCATAGACCACCACGCGCCGGCCGAGCAGCGGCCGCGCCTCGCCTTCCATGCTGCGCAGCACCGAGATCGCGTCGAGGATCTTCGCCGCGCTGCCGGCGGGGATGTATGCGCGCTTGGCGATGTGCGCGCCGACTGCGAGAAACGCGGCGTCGAATCGCCCCTGTCGCATCGCCTCGCGGATGTCGGCCACCTTGCTGCCGAGTTGCAGCTCCACCCCGAGCTCGAGGATGCGGCGCACCTCTATATCGAGCACTTCGCGCGGCAGTCGGTATTTCGGGATGCCGAAGCGCATCATCCCGCCGGCGAGCGGGCCGGCCTCGCGGATCGTCACCGCGTGGCCGCGGCGCGCCAGGTGGTACGCGGCGGAAAGGCCGGAAGGCCCGGCGCCCACGATGAGCACCCGCTTGCCGGTGGCAGGCGCTGGCGCGGCGAAGCGCCAGCCGCGGCGGATCGCCTCGTCGCCGAGGAAACGCTCGACCGAATTGATCCCGACCGCCGAATCGAGCCGCTCGCGGTTGCAGTTCGACTCGCATGGGTGGTAGCACACGCGCCCCATCACCGCAGGCATCGGGTTTTCCTGCGTCAGCAGCCGCCACGCCGCCTCGTAGTCGCCCGACTCGGCGTGGAAAAGCCACCCCTGGATGTTCTCGCCCGCGGGGCAGGCGTTGTTGCACGGCGGCAGCCGGTCCACGTACTCGGGCCGCGTGGTGCGCCAGCTGCCGGTAAGGTTGGCGAGGCTCGAGCCCGGGTCGAGCGTGATGGCGAAGGGCTTACGCATCGCTCACTTTTCCTCGAGCCCGTAGCGCCGGATGTTGCGGTCGGCGATGCTCTGCACGCGCTTGATGAGGTCGTCGCGCCGCTGCGGTGCGAACAGGTGCGCGAACCGCCGCTGCGGCTTCAGGTACTCCTCGACCGGAAGCCTGCGGCGGATCCTGGAGACCCCCGCCACGTCGCCGTAGAGCGCCTCGAACACGGGGAAGAGCCCCGTTTCCTTCGCCAGCCGCGCGATGCGGATGGTGTCGTGCGGCGCGTGCCCCCAGCCCAACGGGCAAGGCACGAAGATGTGGATGTAGCGCGCGCCGCGGAACTCCATTGCGCGCCGCACCTTCGCCTCGAGGTCGCGCAGCTCGGCGACCGTCGCGGTCGCGACATAGGGAATGCCGTGCGCCATCGCGATCGCCGGCAGGTACTTGCCCTGGCCGAAGCTGTTGCCCGGGTCCTCGCCGACCGCCGCGGTGGTTGCGGTGCGCGCAGCGGGCGGCGTGGCCGAGGAGCGCTGCACGCCCGTGTTCATGTACGCCTCGTTGTCGTAGCACAGGAAGAGCACGTCGTCGTTCCTCTCGAACATGCCTGAGAGGCACCCGAAGCCGATGTCGGTGGTGCCGCCGTCGCCACCCTGCGCGACCACGCGCACATCACTCCTGCCCTTGACCTTCATCGCCGCCGCGATCCCCGTGGCGACCGCCGCAGTGTTGCCGAAAAGGGAGTGGATCCAGGGCACCTGCCACGAGGTCTCGGGATAGGGCGTGGAAAACACCTCCAGGCACCCGGTCGCGTTGGCGGCGACCAGCTGGCGGCCCGTCGCCTCCATCGCGGCGTCGATCGCGTAGCGCGCGCCGAGCGCCTCGCCGCAGCCCTGGCAGGCGCGGTGGCCGGAATTGAGCGAGTTGTAGCGTTGCTCGTTCGCCTGCACCGAGCGCTCCTCGGGCGCGAGCAGCCGGTTGCCGACGGTGAAGGTGCCCGTCTGGTAGAACTTGACCGGCTGGAAGGAAGGCATCGCGCGCCTCAGCCGATCTTGGAGGCGACCGTACCCAGGTCGCGCAGGATCGCTTCCGCAATCGGGCCGGTGCGGCGCGTCTCGCGCTCGCGCGCGAGCACGCGCTCGACGAGGTCCTTGCCGAGGTCGAGGAAGGTGACCGGCTCGAGCCGGTCCTCGATCGCCTGCGCGAGCATGGCGCGCAGCGACTTCCTGGTGATCGCGCGCCCGCCCAGGCCCGCGATCACCGTGTAGCCATGGAGCGGGATCCCTGACAGCGCCATGCGCACGTTGGTGGAGACGATGCCGCCGATGCCGACCGCGAGCGACTTCTCCAGCACCACCACGCGCGCCGCGCCCTTCAGCGCCTCGCGGATCGCGGCAAGCGGAAACGGCCGGAACGAGACGATGCCGAGCGCGCCGATGCGCACGCCCTGGTTCCTCAGCTCGTCCACCGTGTCCTTGATGGTGCCGAGCACCGAGCCGAGCGCGACCACGATCGTCTCGGCGTCCTCGGTGCAATAGCCGCGCACCAGGCCGCCCGAGTCGCGCCCGAACACGCGCCTGAATTCCGCCGCGAGCTCCGGGATGCGCTCGAGCGCCTGAAGTTGCTTGGCGTGCGCGAGGTAGCGCACCTCCATGAACGCCTCCGGGCCGACCATGGCGCCGATCGAGACGGGCTCGGCCGGGTCGAGCACCTGCCGCGGCTCGTAGCGCGGAAGATAGGCGTCGACCTGCTCCTGCGACGGCAGGTCCACGCGCTCTACTGCGTGCGTAAGGATGAAGCCGTCCATGCACACCATCACCGGCAGCGACAGTTCCTCGCCGAGGCGAAACGCCTGCACGTGCAGGTCGGCCGCTTCCTGGTTGGTCTCGGCAAAGAGCTGGATCCAGCCGCAGTCGCGCTGGCTCATCGCGTCGGTGTGGTCGTTCCAGATGTTGATCGGCGCACCGATGGCGCGGTTGGCGACCGTCATCACGATCGGCAAGCCCAGCCCCGAGGCGTTGAACACTGCTTCGGCCATGTAGAGCAACCCCTGGCTCGCGGTGGCGGTGTAGGCGCGCGCGCCTGCAGCCGATGCCCCGATCGCGACCGACATCGCGGCGAACTCGGATTCCACGTTGATGAACTCGCACTTGTGCAGCGCGCCGCTCTTCACCAGCTCCCCGAGCGCCTCGACGATGTGGGTCTGGGGCGAGATCGGATAGGCGCAGATCACCTCCGGCCGGCAAAGCGCCACCGCCTCGGCGACGGCGCGCGAGCCCTCAATCTGCTGCAGCATGCATTTCCCTTTTCACGTGCGCGAAGGCCTCGGTCGCCGCGGCGACGTTGCCTTCGGCCACCTTGCCGGAGAATTTTTCGCGGATTACCGCGCTCACCGAGTCGAGTGAGATGCGTCGCGACACCGCGGCGAAGCCGCCGAGCAGCGCGGCATTCGGCACCGGGCGGCCGACGTGCTTGAGCGAGAGCTCGGTCGCCGGCACGGTGCACAGCCGCTCCGCGGCAAAGCCGCGCACGAAATCGGCGACGCCGAGCGCATCGAAAGTGCGGCTGGTGTTGATCAGGATGTAGCCATCCTTCGCCAGCCCGCCGAACACGTCCACCTGGTGCAGCAGGGTCGGGTCCTGGATGATGAGCGCATCGGGCTCGAGCACCGGCTCGCGCAGCCGGATCTCGCGCTCGTCGATCCTGCAGAACGCGACCACCGGCGCGCCGGTGCGTTCCGAGCCGAAGCTGGGAAACGCCTGCGCGTGGCGGCCTTCGCGGAACGCAGCGATCGCAAGCAGCTCGGCGGCAGTGACCACGCCCTGGCCCCCGCGGCCGTGAATGCGGACCTGGAACATCGGTCCGATGCTAGCGAGGCGCTCGCGGGGCGCGTTTGCGTTAGATTAAGAAACGCCCCTCGCGGGGCGCGTGCTGCCCTGCAGCGCTACTTCTTGCGCAGCTTGCGGATTGCGGCGAGCTGCGCCGCGAGGGTGGACAGCTCGCCCTCTACGGTGGCGAGCTCCTGCTTGTCGCGCGCCTTGGCGCGCGCTTCCTCGGCTTTTTTGAGCGCCTCGGCGGCCTTGGCCTCGTCCAGGTCGTGGCCGCGGATCGCGGTGTCGGCGAGCACCGTGATCACCTTGGGCTGCACCTCGAGCACGCCGCCGGCGACGAAGATCAATTGCTCCTCGCCGCCGCCGGCGGGCAGGATTCTCACCGCGCCCGGTTTGATTCGCGTGATGAGCGGCGTGTGGCGCGGGTAGATGCCGAGCTCGCCCGCCTCGCCCGGCAGGACGACGAACTCGGCCTCTCCCGAGTAGATCGCCTCTTCGGCGCTGACGACGTCGACGTGGATGGTGGGCGCGGCCATTTCCCTACTGCAGCGTCTTCGCCTTCTCGAACGCCTCCTCGATCGGGCCCACCATGTAGAAGGCCTGCTCGGGGAGCTGGTCGCACTCGCCGTTGACGATCATCTTGAAGCCCTTGATCGTGTCCTTGAGCGGCACGTACTTGCCCGGCGTGCCGGTGAAGTTCTGCGCCACGGTGAACGGCTGCGACAGGAACCGCTGGATCTTGCGCGCGCGCGCCACCGCGAGCTTGTCCTCGGGCGAGAGCTCGTCCATGCCGAGGATGGCGATGATGTCGCGCAGCTCCTTGTAGCGCTGCAGCGTCGCCTGCACCTGGCGCGTGGTGTTGTAGTGGTCCTCGCCGATCGTGTTGGGGTCCACCTGGCGCGAGGTCGAGTCGAGCGGGTCCACCGCCGGGTAGATGCCGAGCGAGGCGATGTCGCGCGACAGCACCACCGTGGCGTCGAGGTGGCCGAAGGTGGTCGCAGGCGACGGGTCGGTGAGGTCGTCCGCCGGCACGTACACCGCCTGGATCGAGGTGATCGAGCCGGTCTTGGTCGAGGTGATGCGCTCCTGCAGGCGCCCCATCTCCTCGGCGAGCGTCGGCTGGTAGCCCACGGCCGAGGGCATGCGGCCGAGCAGCGCGGAGACCTCGGTGCCGGCGAGCGTGAAGCGGTAGATGTTGTCGACGAAGAACAGGATGTCGCGCCCCTCGTCGCGGAAATGCTCCGCCATGGTGAGGCCCGTCAGGCCCACGCGCAGGCGGTTGCCCGGCGGCTCGTTCATCTGGCCGAACACCATCGCCACCT
>CAZVHU010000027.1:0-27220 GCA_964627075.1 uncultured Enterobacteriaceae bacterium
TGGTGATCGCGTAGGTGTTCTCGAAGTACTGGTACGAGTACATCTTGATGCCCCAGGCGTGCTCTCCGTACTTGTCGAGCACGTATTTCGAGATGTCGGCCATCGCCTCGGTGGCGAGGTCCCAGGACACCGGCATCAGCGTGCCGCGCACGCGGATCATCGGGTAGAGCAGGCGCTCGGAGGTGCGGTTCTCCGGGTTGTAGCACTTCTGCGCCAGCGTGCCGCCGCGGATCGAATGGTCGCCGCCACGGTTGACTACCGTCGCTGCGAAATCGGGGAGCACCAGCACGTGGTGCGGCCTGCCGTTCCAGCGCACGATGTTGTGCTGACTCGGGCTCGCCCACGGCACCATCACGCCGCCCGACGGCAGGTCGGCGCCCAGGGCGTTGTCCGCCTTGCGCACGCCGCCCTCCTTGCCGACCGGCCAGCGGTAGACCTTGTAGCCGCAGGCGATGGTGCAGTAGTCGCAGGCGGTCGTCAGCACCTCCGCGCCTTTCGGCGGAACGGGGACGTAGTCCTTCGCGTAGACGGCGAAGCTGATCGGATTGGATTCGGTTGCCATCGTCATGCTCCTTGGCGAATCAGGCCCTGCGGGCGCCGGTCACGTTGTGCGCGTAGCCGTAAATCAGGCCGAGCACGCCGACCGCGTAGATGTCGTCGCCGGTCGCCTCGAGCACGATCTGCGGCAGGCTCTCGGTGCCGTGCCCTGCCACCACCATGCCGTGGCGCGTCAGGTCGAAGGTCGTGAGGTGCAGCGGGCATGGGCCCAGCATCTGGTGCCCGGCCTTGAAGGTGCCGTGCAGCGGACCGCCCATGTGCGTGCACTGGAGGTTGAAGGCCACCACGTCCTGGTCCTTGCCGATGCCGCCGCCCGCGGGCGTACCGAGCCTCACCAGGATGTTGTCGACATTCGGATAGGGATATTTGAATTGCACCGGCTTGCCCGCGCCGAGCGCCGAGAGCTTGCCGATGCGCTGCCGCGGATAGTCCGCCTTCAGCGCCATCGCGCCCGGCGACTGGCCCAGCGCCAGGCCGGGGATTGCACCCAGCGCAACCGTACTCACCGACAGACCGCCCGCGAGCAGGAACTCGCGCCGGCTCATGCAGGGGCGCGCCGGCCCGTGGTCGTCTTCGGAGTGGATCCTGAACGCGCTCATTGCTTCGCTCCTTTCAGCGGTGCGTAAGGCGGCAGCTTGGGCGCGTCCATGAGCAGCGGGCTGTCCATGGAGAGCGACTCGAGGAACGCCACCAGGTCCTTCTTCTCCTGCGCCGAGAGGCCGAGCATCCGGACCAGCGGCGACTTGTTCGGCCCCTCGCCGCCGCCCTTGTCGTAGAACTCCACCACCTCGTCGAGGGTGTAGAAGATGCCGTTGTGCATGTAAGGCGCGGTGTACTTCAGCTCGCGCAGCGACGGCGTCCTGAACTTGCCGATGTCCTTGGGGTTCTTGGTGACGTAGTACAGTCCGCCGTCGAGCATCGCGCCGCGGTAGTACGCCTCCGGAACGCCCTTCTGGTAGTGCTGCCAGCGGTGCGTGATCTGGTACAAGGGATCGCTCGCGAACACCTCGTTCTCGGGCACGCCGAGCGCATAGAACTGCTGGTCCGACGCGAGCGCGCCGTTGTGGCACTGGATGCAGCCGGCCTTGCCGTGAAACACGGCCATGCCGCGCTGCTGCGACTCGCTTAGCGCGCCCCGATCGCCCGCCCGGTAGCGATCGAACGGCACGCGCTTCGCGTCCGATACCAGCGTGCGCTGAAAGGCCGCCACCGCCTGCCAGGCGTGCGTGATGCGCGGCCATTCCGTGCCGAACACCTTCTTGAAGCGCTCGACGTACTCGGGGATGAAGCGCAGGCGCATCTCCATGAACGCGGGATCGCCGTTGCCCGCGACCGCGCCCTCGGCCGCGGCGGGCGCCTGCCCTTCGAGGCTGGTGACGTTGCCTTCCCAGAATAGCTTGTTGTAGTACGCCGAGTTGAGCACTGTCTGCGAGTTGCGCCAGTGCTGCGTTCCTGGGTAGCCGCGCGAGATCTCGCCGCCGTCGCCCCAGCCCTTGCCCGGCTCGTGGCACACGACGCACGGGCTGCTGGCGTCGCCGCTCAGCCGGCTGTCCCAGAATAGCATCTTGCCGAGCTCGATCTTCTCCGGCGACATCGGGTTGTCCGCCGGCACCGGCACCGGCGGCAGCGGGCCGAGCGGCGGCAGCGCCGGCTTGGCCGGCTGGGCTGCCGCGGGCTTCGCCGTCGCCGGCTTGGTCGCCTTGGCGGCCTGCCCGGGCGCATCCGGCGAGTAGCCGCCGGCGAGCGCAATGCCGATTGCGGCGAGTGCGAGTGGGCCTTTCGCTTGCCACGACGTCATGGGATCGCTCCGTCAGTTCTTGCCGAAGACACGCGGCTTGTAAGGCGGCGACGCGGGGGCCGCGAGATCCACCGGATCGCCCGACATCGCATCGAGGAAAGCGAGCAGCGCCTTCTTCTCCTCAGCGCTCAGGCCCAAGGGCTTCAGCTCGCCACCGGCGCCGGCGCCGCGGTCGTAGAAATCCACTACTTCGGCGAGCGTCTTGAACACGCCGTTGTGCATGTACGGCGCGGTGTACCTGAGGTCGCGCAGGCTGGGCGTCGCGAATTTGCCGCGGTCGCGCTCGTCCTTGGTGATGGCGAAGGCGCCGACGTCGCTCGCGGCGTTCATGTAGCCGGGCATGCCGCTGGTGGCGTAGTGCCGCAGCATGGTGATGTGGCGCAGCGGCTCGGCCGTGAGCGCCGGGTTCTCGGGCACGCCGGTGCGGTGCAGCCTGCCGTCGGAGCCGAGCGGCCCGTTGTGGCAGGCGACGCAGTTCGCCTTGCCCTTGAACAGCGCGTAGCCCTGCTTCTGCTCGTCGCTGAGAGCGCCGGCGTCCCCTTTCAGGAAGCGGTCGATCGGCGCGTTCCTCGATACCACGCTCTTGACGAATTCGCCGACCACGCCGTAGACGCGCATGCCGTTGATGTCGTCCTTGCGGAATTTCTGCCACATCGCGACGTACTCGGGCACCTGCTTCAGCCGCTCCTGCATCAGGCGGCTGTCCATGTTCATGGTGTGGGCCTCGGTGATCATGTCGCGCACCAGCGTCCCCAGGTCGGAGCCGTCCAGGCGTCCGTCCCACATGAAGCGCCGCTTGAACCCGGAATTGAGGATGGTCGGAGTGTTGCGGAAGCCTTCGGAGGCCGGATAGGCCTTGCTGAGCGCCCGCCCGTCGGTCCAGCCCTTCTTCGGGTCGTGGCAGCTGGCGCAGGACAGCGCCGCATCGCCCGAGAGCCGAACGTCGAAGAACAGGTAGCGGCCGAGGTCGGCCTGCTCCCTGTTGAATTTCGGCTCTGGCAGCGGCGCCAGGTCGGCGCCGGTCTGCGCGGCCGCGCCCAGCGCGCCGGCGAGCGCCAGCATCCCCGCCAAGCGTGAGAGTTTCCCGGGCCTCATCGCAGGCTCCTCACTTGGAATATTCGAACGTTGCGCTGGCGCTCGCGCCGCCCTTGACACTCACGCTCGCGCTCTTCTCGCCCAGCACCGGGTGCCAGGCCTTCAGCTCGTAATCGCCGGCAGGCAGGTTGTCGATGCTGAACGCGCCGTCCTCGCGCGTCACCGCAACATACGGATGGTCGGCGGCGAACGCCCAGGCGTGCATGAAGTCGTGCGCGTCGCATTCGATCTTGACCACGCTGGAGCGCTTCATCTTCACCGGCTGCTTCATGTCGCCCTTGTCGGGCTGGCCGACGTTGAACATGGTGCGACGCACGGTGCCGATGATTTCGTAGGTGTGGATGTTGTGCAGCACCGGGTCGGAGTTGCGGATCGTGAGCTCGGCGTCCTTCTTCACCACCAGCACATCGGGCGCGAAGCGGCAGCCCTTCTGGTCGAGCACCGCCTTCTCGACCTCGCCCCAGGGCTTGCCCTTGTCGATCTTGGCGACGTACACGACCGTGCCGGCGAGGTTTCCGCCCTTGGCCGCGACCTCCACGATCTCGCGGTTGCCGGTGCCGCACACGGCGTTGTCCTTCGTGATCGGCAGCGTCTTCGGCGCCGGAGCAGCGCCCTTGAAGGTCACCTTGCCCGCGATCTTGCCGCCGCCGCTCACCGGCGCGACCTCGTACGCATGCGCCGCAGCCACGGCAAACAACGCTCCAGCCAGAAACGCGCTGCCAGCTAGTGCTCTCATGTCGGTTCTCCCTGTGGGGCATTTCATCCACCCCTCACGAAGCAACGCGCATGCCAAGCGAATTCGGCGCCGTGCAAGGGCTGCGGCGCCGCTTCTCGCCGGGACGCCGATCCGATTCCGACCAGCATTGGGAAGGAATTGACCGCCTCCTGGCTGCGCGCAGCCGAGCCGCTGCCTGGGGCATGCGTCTTGCTTGCAGGCTTGCATTGCATGGGACCCGACCTGGACGCAGCCGTCGTAGGCGGCGGCATCTCCGGCTTGAGCGCGGCCTGGGCGTTGAGGCGCGCCGGCCTGCGCGTGGCGCTGTTCGAGAAGCGCCATCGCACCGGAGGGCGGATCGCCAGCACGCGCAGCGGCGGCTTTCTCATGGAGCACGGCCCGAACCTGCTGGTCGGTCCGGCGACCGCGGTGGATACGCTCGTTTCCGGCCTCGCGCTGTCCGAGGCGCGCATTCGCAGCGGCGAGCGCGTGCGGCATCGCTACCTCGTGCGCCGGGGCCATGCGCACGCGCTGCCGCTCGATCCGCTCGGCTTCCTGAGCTCGGGCTTTTTCTCGCTGCGCGCCCGCCTCAGGCTCCTTGCCGAGCCCTTCGTCGCGCCCGTCGTGGAAGACGAGTCAGTGGCGCGTTTCGCAGCACGGCGGTTTGGCCGCGAGTTCCTCGACTACCTCGTCGACCCGCTCGTCGGTGGACTGAGCGCGGGCGACCCTGCGCAGCTCAGCGCTGTCGCGGCATTGCCGCGGCTAAAGCGTATTGAGCGGGAGTCCGGATCGATAATGGTCGGCCTGCTGCGGGCCCGGCTGCGCCGCGCCGCGCCGAGCGCGCTCGATCCGCGCCAGCGCGAGCTGTTTTCGTTCCGCGACGGCCTCGCGACGCTGCCTCAGGCCCTGTCCGCCGAGCTGAGCTCGGCAGTGGCGACGGGCGCTGAAGTGCAGGCGCTGCGCCCCGGCGCTTCAAGCCTGCGGCTGCGGGCCGGAGATCGCGAGGTGACGGCGCGCTGCGTCGTGCTTGCGCTGCCCGCCTACGCGGCCGCGCCGCTGGTCGAGCCTCTGGATTCCGCGGCCGCACACGCGCTGCGGGCAATACCGCATCCGCCGCTTGCGGTCGTATTCCTGGGCTATCCGCCCGAGGCCATCCGGCATCCTCTCGACGGCCTGGGGGTGCTGATGCCCTCCATCGAGCGGCGCGGTGTGCTGGGGATGCTGTTCTCCTCCACGTTGTTCGCCGGCCGCGCCCCGGAGGGCCAGGCGGCGATAACCGCCTACGTCGGCGGCGCCCGCGAGCCCGGCCTGGCCGCGGCGCCACCAGAGGAATTGGTGAACCTGGTCCACCAGGAAGTGCGCCAGCTTTTCGGCGCGCGGCTGAAGCCCGTGCACGCGCGGGTGCGCTACTGGCGCCACGGCCTGCCGCAGCCCGGGCTCGGCCACGCGCAACGCGTCGAAAGCCTGCGCGCGCTCGAAGCGCGGTTGCCCGGGCTCTTCTTCGCCGGCAACTACCTGAGCGGCGCGTCCACCGCTGCCTGCGTTGAAGAGGCGCTCGCGGCGGCACAGCGCGTCGTGCAGCGGCACCCGGCCCCAGGGACCGCGGAATTCCCTACCCTTGCCCGCCGCGCAGCGAGCGGCTAGGCCAAGCGGGCGCGCCGGCGGGACGATTGGCGCGCAGGAACTCGAGCGTCACCGCGGACAGCCGTTTGGCGCAAGCCTTCTCCTCGATCCGCCGCCGCACCCGCTCGCGCACGAAAGCTGGAATGCGCTCGAGCATCGCGCGGGCGTCGGGCTCCCAGCGGACCGCGGCGCCCGCTGGCCCGGCCGGAAGCGGCTCGGGACACGCATCGCGCGGCCGCGCATGGGCGCACTTCGGGTCCTCCCCGAGCAGATTGCCTGAGGCGGCGACTGCCCTAGCCCGGCAGCCGCCACAGCTGTACCGAAAATCGCAGTCGCCGCACTTGCCGCCGGCCAGCTCGCGCCGCAGGCGCTGCAGCGTGGCATTCGCGCCCCAGAGGTCCGCGAGCGATCCCTGGCGCAGTTCGCCGATCACTTCGGGAATGTACGGGCACGGCGTGACCCTTCCCTGCGGCGTGATGCGCAGGTAGCTGCGCCCGGCGAGGCAGGCGCTCGACCATCCCGCGTAGCCGCCGCGCGCCTCGCCCGCCCGCAAGCCGAGCATGCGACGCACGTACGGCGCGCAGCGCGCGCGCACCATCAGCCGCGCGCGCTCGCGCTGCATGCGCACGATCGAGTCGAGCGTCGCCTCGTAGTCCTCCTGCGGCATGTCGGTCTGCGTGACGCCGCGCCCGGTGCACACCAGGAAGAAGAAGTTGAGCGCCATCGCGCCCTCGCTCTCCGCGAGGTCGGCAAGCGCCGCCAGCTCATGCCGGTTCTGCGCGAAAAGCGTCGTCTGCATCTGAAGCGCGAGGCCGGCCGCGCGCGCCGCGCGCATGCCCGCCAGCGCCGCGTCCCAGGCGCCCGGCCTGCCGCGCAGGCGGTCGTGGAACGCGGGCGCCGCCGAGTCGACGCTGATGCCGACGCCCGCCGCGCCGGCCGCCTTCAGCCGCCGCGCCTCTTCGCCGCCAAGCAGCGAGCCGTTGGTGCCGACCACCACGAGCAGGCCTTGCGCGCTCGCGCGCCCGACCAGAGTGCACAGATCCTTGCGCAGCAGCGGCTCGCCGCCCGTCATCACCAGCATGGCGCCTGCCGCCGTGGCCGCGATCTGGTCCACCACGCGCAGCGCCTCGACGCTCGACAACTCGTCCGCCGACTCGCTCTTGCGCTGCACCGCGTCCAGGTAGCAGTGGCCGCAGGCGAGGTTGCAGCGCCGCGTCAGGTTCCAGGAAACGAGCTGCAGCGCCTGCATCGCCTATCCCAGCATCTGCGACACGGCGCGCGAGGCCGCGTCCATGACTTCGGCGGTCACCGCAGGCCGGCCCATGCGGCGCGCGAGCTTCTCGATGCGCAGCCGGGCGTGCTGGCGAACCGCCTCCGGCAGGCTTTGCAGCCGCGACAGCGCCTCGGGCTCCCACGCCATGCGCGGCGCTTCGCGCCCGGCGGGCTCGTCCGCGGCATTCGACAAGGCGGCGAACGGGCACTTGCCTCCGGGCATGCGGCCCAGCGCACCGTCGATCACGTCGGAGGTGACGACGGTGTGGCCCTGCCGCGCCGCGTAGGCGAGCACGGCGCTGCGCGCCATGCCGCGCGCGAACTCGGGCACGCGCGCCATGCGCCGCTCGGCTTCCTCGGTCCAGGCCATGGTGGCGTCCGCGATCTTTTCCACCGGCGGCGAGAAGCAGCGCGCCGAGAGCAACAGGTTGCAGGGCGCGAGCCGCAACAGGTTCTCGGTCGCGCTGCCCAGGTCCATCGCGGCATCAGAGTGCACGCCGATTCGGCCCAGCACCAGCAGCCACGGCCGCGCTTCCTGCGCATATCTCAGCAATTGCTCGAACGCCTTGCCGGCGAGCAGCCGCGTGGCGATCTCTGCGCCACGCTCGCGCGCAAGCACGGCGCCGATGTCGAGGTGGCCCTGGTAGATCTTCGCCAGCCCCGAGTCGATTACTTCCTCGTGCAGCTTTTCCTGCTCCTTGAAGCGGAACAGCTGCGCCGCCTCCGGCGACAGCGCACCGGCGATGCTGTTGAACGCGGCGTAATGGAAATACGGGTCGAACGCGGCGACCGCCTCGACCGGCCGGCCGAGCAGCGCGCCGAGCTCGAGCGCGGTCAGCAGCCCGCCGTAGGACTGAGGGCTGCCGTCGAGCGCGACCGCGATCGCGCCGGGGGCGCGCACATCCGCCTGGCGCACCACCAGCAGATCGCGGTCGATGCGCCGCGCCACGCGCTCGCAGACGCTGCCGAGCTGGCTCGTGGCGACCGCGCCCAGCCCCAGCGCGCCCATCACCACGAGGTCGGCGTCGCTTGTGCCGATGTCCTCGACCAGCCGCTGCCAGTTCCTGCCTTCCAGCGCGACGCGCCGGTACTGCACCGCCGCGCGCGCGCAGCGCTCGGCGAACACGTCGAGGTACGAATCGGAGATCACCTTCAGGCCGCGCGTGATCAGGTCGTCGTGGATCTCGCGCTGCTCGACGAGCTTTTCCTCCCTGCGGTAGGGCGCCGGCAGCCCGCCCTCCATCTGGCGGAAGCGGCGGTCGTGCAGCTTCGCGGCGTAGACGTGGCTGCCGGCGAGCAGCGCGCCGCCGCGGCCGGCGAGATCGATCGCGAGGTCGGCGCCGGCGAGCGAAAGCGGCGAGTTGTCGAGGGGAAGGTAGATCGAGCGGTACATGCCAGCCTCCTTGTTCAGCGCGTCCTGAGCAGTTTGCGCAACTCCGCGGCGATGGCTTCCGGCGGCGTGGCCATGCCGTGGAACTCGGCGCGCTCGCGGCCCTGCGCGTCGATGACAATGAACACGCTGTTGTGCACGAAATCGCCGCGCGGCGCCGGACGCACCACCACGCCGTAGGCGTTCGCCGCGTGCGACGCCTGAGGCAGCGTTCCGGTGAGCAGCTGCCAGCGCGCGGGATCGAGGCCGCGCTCGCCCATGTAGGCCTTGAGGCGCTGCGGCGTGTCGCGCTTCGGGTCCACGCTGATGCCGACGAAGCGCACCGCGTCGCGCTCCCGCGGGCTGAGGCGCTGCTCGGCGCTCGCCAGCACGTGAAGCAGCACCGGGCAGACGTCGGTGCAAGCCGTGTACAGGAATGTCAGCACCACCGGCTTGCCGCGCAAGTCCTTCAGGGTCACGCGCCGCGCGTCCTGGTTGACGAGATCGAAATGCGGCGCGGGCTCGTCCGCCTCGATGCGCTCCCAGCTTCTGCCGGAGGGGTGGTCCTTGTGCGCGAGCGCCGCGCTGCACGCGAGTGCCAGGACAAGCGCGAGCGCCGCCTTCATGCGGCCGCCTTGCGCCTGCGGCGCAATAACCACAACTCGCCACCCAGCGTGGCGCAACCGACCAGGAGCGGCCAGAGATAGACCGTGGCCGGCGTCGGCGGCTCGAGTGCGACGTAATGCCAGGCCGAGATCGCGGCCTTCAGGCCTTCTTCGCCCTGCGCCCCGTCCCAGAGGTGGAACGCGACCGGCACGAAGCGCCCCGGCGCGAACTCGACCTCGCGCTCGCTCGCGGCGGCGAGCGGCCGTCGCAGGATCACGCGGAACTGCCCGTCGCGGTAGGCGCCCTGCGCGCGCAGCGCGCCTGGCGGCCTGGCTTCCACCCGCTGCGCGCCGTGCGCGATGAAGCGTTCGAGGCTTCCGTCTGCGCTCCAGCGCCAGGTGTCCACTGGGCGGCGCCTGTCGCCAAGGAGGAAGTAGGGCTTTTCCTCGCCCGGCTCCTTCTCGGCCGGGAACTGGACCGCGGCCCGGTCGGGCGGCTTGCCGCCTTCGCCCCGGTTCTGAGTGCCGTCGTCCCATTCCAGCAGGATCGCGATTTCCTCGTCGTTGTAGAGGGCGCGCGCGCTGACCACGTCGTGCGCGGGCTTGAACCAGCGCGGCTCGACGATGATCTGGCCCGCAAGGGGCACGTCGAGGTAGTCGGCGCCGTCCCATGCCGCGGCGTAGGGGTCGGACGGGATCGCGCCCTCGACCCTGCGCGCGCGCAGGACTTGGCCGCTCGCCGGCGCGCGCGTCAGGCTCTTCACGTACGCCGCGAGCGCCCAACGGTCCTCGGCGACCGGGATCGCGTCCACGAACGAGGGCATCGGGGTGCCGTTGAAGCCGGTGGTGAACGTCCGGTAGATATCCTCGACGCGGTCGCCGCCGCGGTAGCGCCAGCCCTTGGTGAAGTTGACCGGCCGGATCGGGAACCCCCAGTCGTCCTTCATGCCCTCCGCGGAGGTGCCGTCGCCGCGGCCGTACGTGCCGTGGCATTGCGTGCACTTCTTCTGCTCGTAGACCGCCTTGCCGCGCGCGATCAGTTGCGGCGTGACCTTCGGCGGTTCGCCGATCGCGAGCTGCTCCTTCGGCGGCTCCTCCTTGAACAGGCCGAGCGACTCGAAGCGCTTCACGTAATGCGCGAGCTGCCAGCGCTCGGCCTCCGTGAGGTACTTCTTCCAGGCGGGCATCGAGGTCCCGGGCAGGCCCTCGCTGATGGCACGGAACAGGTCGTGGTCGGTGGGCAACTGGCCCGAGAGCGTGCTGCGCACCTTGTACATTCCGAGCGTGAAATCGCGCGGCCGCGGGTAGACGAGATCTGCCGCCGGCCCGTCGCCCTTGCCTTCGTCGCCGTGGCATTGCGTGCAGTGGCGCTCATAGAGCGCCTTGCCCGCCTTCTCGTCGGCGGCGACGGGCGCGGGCTTCACCGGCTCGGTCGCGACCTTCCTGTCCGCGCCCGCTGCGGCGCCGGCGATCAGCGCCAGCGCGCAGGCGAGCAGCCGGCGCTCAATGCTTGTCATGCTTCACCTCCTCGTCCCAGGTCCGCGGCGTGGAGCCCGAGCCGGTGTAGAGGTACAGGATCGCCTTCCAGATTTCGTCCTCGGTAAGGAAGTCCTGCCACACGGGCATCGCCGAATTCCAGGGCGTCGCCCCCTTGGGCAGCCCCGGCCCGCCGGTGGCGACGCGCCAGTACACGAACGACTCCTGCAGCATCGAGATCGTGCCGACGTCGCGGAAGTTGGCCGGCAGCGGCCGGAACGCCTGCGCGAAGTGCCCGTCGCCCGCGAGCGCGTCGCCGTGGCAGAAGAAGCAGTTGCGGTAGTAGATCGTCTTGCCCTCGGCGGTGCGCCGCTCGAGCTCGGGGCCGGTCGTGCGCAGCGGGTTCTGCAGCCCGGCGATCTGCAGCCGCTTGCCGTGGATCGTGGCGCTCGCGGGCGGCTCGGGATGCACTACGCGCGCCTCGAACGGCGCGTCGATCGACGGCGCCACGCGCATGTAGGTCGCGCCCGCCGCCGCCAGCGGGATCGCGGCGAGCACGACGATGCGCACCGGGCGCGGCGCGCGACCGTCGAACACCGCGCGCAGCGGCGCGAGGAAGCTCGCGAACCGGCGCTCGTCGGCGGCGACGAACACGAGCACGGCGATCGCGGAGAGCGCGAGGTACATCGTCATCACGCTCGCCGGGACCGGCGGTTGGATCAGCAGCTTGAGCGCCGCGTACACTGCGCCGAGCACGCCGAGCGCGAGCCAGAACGTCAGCCGCAGCATCACGCGCGCTTCTCCATGCGCGCCGCGACCAGTAGCGCGAGCAGCATCGCGGCGTTGAAGACCAGGATCACCAGGCCGAGGCGCACGCCTTCGTGCGACCAGGGCGAAGCCACGCCCGTGGGCGAGTAGCTCCTGCCCGAGAGCCCCGCGAGCCAGGCGACGATCTCGTGCCGGTCGCCCTCCGGGATCGCCCGGCCGATCTCCGCCGGCATGATGCCCGCCTGATAGCCCGGCGTGGTCCACGCCGTGGGCTCCACGATCTTGCGCAGGATCTCCGCCGGCTCTCGTGTCGCTCCGATCGCGGTGATGTCGGGCCCGATGGTGCCACCCTCGCCCTCGGCCTTGTGGCAGCCGAGGCAGCCATACCGCGCCGCGAGCGTCTTGCCGCGGTGCTGTCGGGCGGCTGGCTTCGCCGCCGCGACGTCCTCGGCGCTCACCCGCACCGTGACCTCGGCGCCGCCGAGCGCCTGCAGGTAGGCGACGACCGCCTTCGCTTCCGCGAGCGAGAGGTTGGCGGGCGGCTTCATCGCCGAAGGCATCATCTTCGGATAGCCCGGCGCGAGGAACGCGTCGGGTTCCACCAGCGACTCGATCAGGTAGGCCTCGGCGCTCATCCCGGGCCTGCGCGCCGCCGCGCCGGAAGCGGCCTTGCGCAGGTCGGGGCCGCGCTCGTTGCCCGCCTCGGTCACCTTGTGGCAGACGAGGCACCCGCCCTTGCTGCGCACCAGTTCCTCGCCGATCGCGGCGAGTTCCTCGGGCGGCGTCCGTGCGTCGACGACCCGCTTGGCGGGCGGATGCTCCTCGAATTGCGGCAGCAGCTGCCCGACCCACGCGTAGATGCCCACCACCGCGAGCATGAACGCGAAGATGCGCAGGAAATGTCCGCCCATGTCAGCGCCTGCGAGCAGCCATCGCGAACACCACCGCGACCAGCAGGAAGAACACGACCACGATCGCGGACACGATCAGCGTGGCGTGGCCATGCGTCATGGTGTAGGCGTGCGCGCTCTCGTCGGCGACGCGGCCGTAGACGTGCCAGTGCTGCCGGATGCCGGAGCGGATGTAGCCCATCAGGCCCATCAGCCAGGTGAAGGTGACGGCGAGGAAGAACAGCGCGTACTGCGCGCGCGCCGGGATCTCGCCCCAGCGGATGCCGCCGATCTGGCGCGCGCCGCGCAACATGGGAATGTCCAGCGCGGTGAACACGGTCATCGCCGCGAGCACCGCCAGCACCTGGTAGACCGAGTAGCCGATGCGCACGCCGGAGGGCACGTAGTAGCTGTACACGCCGTAGAACAGCACCACGGCCCCTGCCACCGCGATCGCGAGCGCCTGCAGCGCCTTGGCCTTGCCCGCCCAGGCCACCGCAGGCACGCGATTCGCGCGCCGGTAGAGCATGAACGACAGGAAGGTGGTCAAGATCATGAGGTTCACCGCGGTGTTCTTCGCCGCCATCACGCCGAACAGGCCGAGGAACGGGTGGTGCGAGCCGCCCATCGCCGCCATCTCGCTGCCGGTGGCGATGATCGAGCGCGGCGTCGCCCACACGACGAAGCCGAGCGCGAGCACCAGCATCATCGGTACCTGGAAGCGCACGTAGCGCTCGGCGCCGGGGATGCGCCCCATGCCGAGCCAGAGGTAGAAGTTGGCGGCGAAGAACAGCGAGCCGATCAGCATCGCCTGCAGGATCCACAGCCAGGCGAAGCTGCCGCCCATCATGGACACGCCCATCTGCTCGGAGAACTGGTAGATCTCGCGCCCCAGCCAGTATCCGGCAAACGGCAGCGGCAGGAACGCCGCGATGGCGATGAACGAGCCGACGTAGCCCATCCAGTCGAAGCGCACCCTTTCTTCCGCGCTCGCCGCGCCCAGGAAGCGCACTGCGGCATAGGCTGCGACGATCGCTCCGCCGAAGGCAACGTTGGCGAGCAGCCGGTGCACGTTGATCGGCATCCAGGTGTGGTTGGCGATCGCGCGCCAGAGCGATACGAGGTTGCCGGCCTCGTCGATGCCCGCCGGGCTCATCATGAACGTCACCCAGATGTCGGCGACGAACAGCAGCGCGGTTCCGAGCAGGTTCACCAGCAGGCCGAGGGCGAGGTGCCACTTCTTCGCCGCGCCCTGCAGCGCGTCCCAGGAGTACCAGTAGAGGTAGGCCGCGATCACCTCGCCGAAGATGAGCGCGATGTAGAGCAGCCAGGTGGGCTTGAACAGCTTCTCCAGGTAGCCCGTGAACTTCGGGTAGAGCACGAGGAACAGCGCCAGCAGCACGCAGCCGAGCACCGCCGTCAGCGTGTAGGCCATCGCCAGCAGCTTGGTGAACTCGCGCGCCAGCTCGTCGTAGCGCCGGTCCCGGGTCGCCACGCCGACGATCTCGGTGATGAACGCGAAGATCGGCACGCCGAGCACGAAGGCGGCGAACATCAGGTGCAGCTCGGCCACGATCCACACGGCGACGCGGTTACCGAGCAGCGGCAGCGCGCGGTAGTCAGCGGCCGGCAGCACGGAGCCCAGCCACTGCGCGATGGCATAGGTGGCCGCGAGCAGCAACGAGATCTTGAGGACGCCCTTCCAGGTGCCCTTCAGGGCGGCGGCGATCGGCGTGCTCGTGTGCGGCATGGTGCCGCGTGCTGCACCATCTGTGCCAGCCTCGCCAATGCCCTTGGCGCCCGCGGACAGCGGTCAGAAACTGGCCGTGCCGGCCAGGAACTTACCTTTCGGCCGCGCTCTCGGACTGGAACTCGGACCAGCCGTAGCTGCCGATCTTGGTGCGCAGCGTCAGCCGGCTGATGCCGAGGAGCTTCGCGGCCTGGGTCTTGTTGCCGCCGCAGGCCTCGAGCACGCGACGGATATGGCGCTTCTCGACCTCTTCGAGCGCGACCAGGCCGGGATCGGCGGCCAAGCTCGGCCCGGCCGCCGGGGCGCACACTTCGCGCGGCAGGTGGGCCGGGCAGATCGGCGCGCCCGCGGAAAGAATGAGCGCGCGTTCCATGACGTTGCGAAGCTCGCGCACGTTGCCCGGCCAGCCGTATGCCACGAGCAGGGCGTGGCTCTCGGATGCCAGCTCGGGCTGCGGCAGCCCCATCACTCGCGCCGCCTCGGCGAGGAAGCGCCGCGCCAGCGGCAGGATGTCCTCGCGCCGCTCGCGCAAGGGGGGAACGTCGATCGAGCCGACGTTCAGCCGGTAGTAGAGGTCCTCGCGGAACGAGCCTGCACGCACCATCGCCTCGAGGTTGCGGTTGGTCGCGGCGACGAAGCGCACGTCCACGCGCAACTCCTTCTGGCCGCCGACCCGCCGGAAGGCCTGGGTTTCGATCGCGCGCAGCAGCTTGGGCTGCAGCGCCGGCGCGAGATCCCCGACCTCATCGAGAAACAGCGTGCCGCCGTCGGCGAGCTCGAGCAGGCCGCGCTTCATCGCCTTGGCATCGGTGAACGCGCCCTTCTCGTGGCCGAACATCTCCGATTCGAGCAGCCCTTCGGCAAGCGCCGAGCAGTTGAGCGTCACCCATGCGCCCGAGGCGCGCGGGCCGAGGCGGTGGATCGCCTGCGCGATGCGCTCCTTGCCGGTGCCGGATTCGCCGCGGATGAGCACCGGCACGCGCCCCGCGGCCGCGATCTTGCGCGTGACTTCGAGCATCGCGAGGAAGGCGCGGCTCGTGCCGACCAGGCCGTCGATGCCCTCGGGCGGCGCGGCGCGCGTCCTCAGTCGCGCGACCTCGAGACGCAGCCTTCGCGTCTCGAGCGCACGGCGCACCAGCTCCTTGAGGTCATCGAGGTCGAACGGCTTGTTGATGTAGTCATAGGCGCCCGCCTTGAGGCTCTCGATCGCGCTGCGAACCTCGGGAAAAGCCGTCATGACCACGACCAGAGACTCGGCGTCGGCCTCGCGCAGCGCCTTGAGCACCTCCAGGCCGTGCACATCCGGCAGCCGCAGGTCGAGAAGCACGAGCTCGAAGTCGCGCTCGCCGGCTCGGGCCAGGCCTTCGCGCCCGGTCTCGGCCGTTACGACCTCGTGGCCGAGCGCCGCGAGCGAATCGGCGAGGGCCAGCCGAATAGTGGTGTCGTCCTCGACGACGAGGATTCGCTCAGGCATGCGCCGCCTCCGGCTCGGTCGGCACGTCGCAGGCGCGGGCGGCAACCGGCCAGACCAGCTCGAACCGCGTTCCCTTGCCCGGCGTGCTGTGCACCTGGATGTCGGCTCCGTGCTGCTGCGCGATTTTCTTGACCACCGCGAGCCCCAGCCCGCTGCCGTCCGCCCGCGTCGTAAAGAAAGGCTCGAAGATCCGGGGCAGGATCTCGGGCGCGATGCCCTGCCCCGTGTCGGCGATGCAGAACCGCATCCGCGGCACTGCGCTTCGCAAGTCGGCGTCGCGCGCGCACATGCCGATCTCGATCGCGCCGCCCCTGGGCATAGCCTGCACGGCGTTGATCACCAGGTTGAGCAGCACCTGCTTGAGCTGCGCCGGGTCGGCCCACAGCTCGGGCACAGCGCTGCAGCAGCCAGCGTAATCGATCGTCACGTTGCGCGCCTTCGCTTCCTTTCGCGTCCAAAGCAGCACGTCCTCGAGCAGGTCCCTGAGGCGGCAGGCTACCGGATGACCCTCGCGAGGCGCGGCGAAACCGTGGAAGGTTCGCAGGAAGGCCGACAGGCGGTCGATCTCGCCGTGTACGCGCTCGAGGTAGCCGCGCATTTCGGGCGCGAGCGGCTTTTCGAGGAGAAGCTGCACCACGGCCTTCATGCCGGCGAGCGGATTGCCGATCTCGTGCGCCAGGCCCATCGCGAGCTCGCCCATCGAATTCATCTTCTCGGCCTGGAACATCTGCCGGTCGAGCTCGCGGCGCGCTTCCTGCTCCCGCTCCAGTTGCGCGGTGCGCGCCTTCACCTCCTCCTCGAGACGTCCCTTGCGTTCCTCCAGCGAGCGGTAGCTCGCCTCGAGCTTGACTGCCATGGCGTTGAACCGCGCGCCGAGATCCGCGATTTCGTCGCTGCCGCGGATCTCCACGCGGTGCGCGAAATTGCCGTGCGCGATCTCCTCGGTCTCGCGCGCGAGCAGCGACAGCGGGCCGAGCAGCCGGCGCGAGAGCAGGTACCCGCCCGCCGCGGTGGCCGCCAGGCACAGCGCCAGCACCGCGTACAGCAGGTAGAGGTTGAAGACCGCGCTCAACAAATGCGCGCGCGGGAACGCCGACGCGATGGCCCACTCCATCGAGCTGTCGCTGCGCTCGGCCAGCGCCCGCCCCACTCCGATGGGCGCGTGAGCCACGATCCAGTCTCCGGGCACGTCGGTGCCACGGCCGCCCTGCACGATGGTCGCGAGCAACGGGCGCGGAAAGAGTGTCGCGAGCTCCTCGACGGAGCGCATCTTCAGCCCCGCCGCGGAGCCGTGATCGTCGCCCGAGCGCGCGACAAAGAACCCGGAGCGGTCGAACAGGTATGCGGTGCCCCCGCGCATGCCTGCCATCTCCTGGATCTGGTCGAGCATGAAGTCCGCGTGCAGGTTGATGATCAGCAGCCCGCGCGCCTGCCCCTTGCGGTCGGGCATCGGCGTCGCGAAGCGGACCACCGGGCGCTCCGGCTGCTCGACTATGCCGCGCTCGATATTGAGGTCGAGCGGCGAGACATAGACCTGTCCCGGCAGAAGGGCGAGCGTTTCGTGGACGTAGTAGCGGTCGGCCTTGTCCTGCAGCTCAGCGAGGGGGACCACGAAGGGCCGGTCGCCGCGGCGATCGACGCGCACGATTTCCTTTCCTTCCGTGTCGAGATAGCGGACTTGGTACATGTACGGGTAGGCGCGCGCGAACCCGGCGAACGCCCGCTCGGCGCGCTCGCGCACCGAGGCGTCGATCGGCCCCGCCCGGTTGATTGCGTCGGCAACGTCGATGACCACCGGCAGGCTGGTGAGCAGCAGCAGCTCGCTCGTCACCTGGTCGAAGAAGCGGCCGAGTGCCGCGGCGCGCCCGGATACTTCGTGATCCAGGTGACGCAAGGTCTCTTCCTTGAGCGCCCCGTGCGAGAAGTAGATCCCGACCAGGCCGGCGACCATCACCGGAGCTGCCGCGACCACCAGGAACGCGAGGTAAATCCGGGTCGAGAGGCTCTTGAGTTGGCGGGCGGCGAACATCGTCCCGCCACCCTAGCAACCGCTTCGCCCGCCCGGTTGACGCAAGTCAACACTGCGGTCCCGCCCGGTCCAATGGCCGGCAGCGGCTGCGACGGCTCGACGCGGCCGCAGCGACCCCGACTGTAAAGTAAGGCTTTACACTCCGGCCCGCTGCAGGCGGGTGCGCTCGTCAGGCCGCCGCGCCCAGCTGGCGCAGCAGCGGCAGGTAGTCGCGGAAGAAGTATGCGGCGCGCTCCTCGAGCAGCGCGGCGCGCTCCCGCTCGCCCTCCACCGGCTTGCCCGCCTTGCGCAGCACGATGCCCCCGGCGTCGAGCACGCGCCGAGCGCGGTCGACCGCCGGCGCTTCGCTCTGCGGCCCCCGCAGGAAGACGCGGTCCAGGAAATCCACCATCACGCCCGAGCCCAGCACCGGCGCGGCGAGCACGACAGGCGCCGTCTCGGCGGGCTGCGCCGCGAGCACCGAAGCGTTGAAACGGTCCGTGGCCGCGCACCGCGTCTTCTCGCCGGCCGCGGGCAGCGCGGGCAGCAGGTTTCCCAGCGCCGCCATGCCGAACACCGCCTGGCGCAGGCGCGCGCGGTCGAGCCGCGCGCACTCGGGCGCGCGCGCCAGCTCCGCGAAGGTCATCGGCGCGCGGCCGAGCGCGTCGAGCACCGGCGCGTACGCCGCCTCCTCGAGCTTCGCCTCGCCGCGCAGGGACTTCATCGTGAAGAGCGCCGACGCGCGCGGCCGCGCGAGCGCGAAGCGCGTCGCGCCGAGCGCAGCGTCGAGTTCGGGCGCCGATGCGCGCGGCGCGCCGCGCGTGAACACGTCGCGGCGGAACGACTGGTTGCGCACGAAGTCCCTCGCGGTCTCGGCGAGCGCGCGCTCGCCCAGCCCCGCGAGCAGCTTCGCGTCCTCCGCGCCGAGGCTGAACTGGTCGAAGTTGTCGGCGAGCGTCGCGGAGCCGGCGTACGAGAGCTTCGCTTCCGCGAGCTGGCGCGCGACGTCGAGGTGGTAGAACGGCGCCCAGCTGGCGTTGAAGTACTCGTGCGCGAGGTAGGCGGGGGCGTGCCGGCCGATCGTTTCCAGCCGCAGCCGCGCGAGCGGGTTGAGGCGGAAATACTCGGCCCCGGCGGCCGCCATGCGCCGCGCGAAATCGAGCGCGCGCGCCACCCGCTCGATGCGCTCGCCGCCGCCGAGCGCGGAGTGCTCGTAGAGCAGCCGCTGCAGCGGCAGCGCCTGCGCCTGGCCGGGCAGGCTGTTGTAGCTCACGTAGGCGACTCCGCCGGGCTTGAGGCGCCGGCGCATGAACTCTGCGATGTGGCCGCGGTTCTCGTCGCTCACCCACGACCAGATGCCGTGCAGCGCGACCACATCGGCCTCGGGCAGGTCCATCGCGCCCAGCTCGGCGAAGCTCTTTTCGAGGAAGCGCACGTTCGCCAGGCCGCCCGCCTGCGCGAGGCGCTGCGCGTGGTGGATGTGCGTCGGGTTGAAGTCGACGCCGATGAATTGCGCCTGCGGGTTGGCGGCGGCGAGCACCGCCGTGGTGTGGCCGTTGCCGCAGCCGAGCTCGTAGTAGGTGTAGGGCGCTGCAACGTCGAGCGCAGGCGAGCTGCCGAGCAGCGTGACGAAGCGCAGCGCCGCGGGCGCCAGCTCCCGGAAGAAGCCGTGCGTGTAGCTGACGTCGACCACATAGCCTTCGGACCAGTCCTGCTCCACGGGCCGAAGGATACCGAAGGAAAACTACAGGATGTCCACGTCGGGAACCGGCGTACCCGGATCGAAGGCCTTGTTGAACTCGAAGTCCCAGCCTCCGGTGACCGCGGGCTCGGCCAGGCCCTTGGCGTCCACGTCACTGTGGCCGTGCCCGTAGGCCCCGAACATGAAGCTCAGCTCGTTGCTGCTCGCATCGCTCGTGCTCAGTGCCGTGAGGTGCACGTTCTTGAACGTGTACTCCTCCACCAGCTGCGCCTTGCCGCCGGCCACGTTCACATAGGCCTCGACCTGCACCTCGCTCAGCTCCTTGCCCTCGAACAGCGACTTGCTCAGCTGCACCAGCTCCTTGCTCGAGCCCAGCACCAGATACGCATCCTGCGCCTGCGCACGGCCCGGGTCGCGGCTGCTCCCGTCCCCGCCCAGCGAGTACGTCTGCTCGAACCCGAGCTCGAGCGAGTCCAGCCGCAGCCAGCCCGGTACCCCTTCGAACTGCACGAAGTAATCGAGCGGCTGATCGCTATCGGGGTGCGTGCCCTCCACCTTCGCCTTGAACGCCTCGCCCGTATGCCCGGGGCCGCCGAGGTATTCCTTGTGCAGCATGAAGTCCCAGCCCTGCTCCACCGGCGAGCCCAGCTTGCCCGTCCTCGCGTCCGGCTGCGCGTGGCTGTGGTTGAAGCGCTCGAAGTTGAAGCTCAACTCCTCGAGGTTGGAGGTGCCCCCGCCGCTCAGCTGCAGAGCGCTCAGCCGCACGCCCTCGAACCAGTACTGGTCCACCAGCACGTCGGTCATGCCCAGAGCGTAGGCCTCGATCTCCGCGTTCGCCAGCTCCTTGCCGCCTGCCAGCAGCCCGATGAGCTGCGGCACCGCGTCGCTCCTGCCCAGCACCGCCACGACATCATCGGCCCGCAACTCATCAAACGACAGACCAAAGCCCTTGCCGCCGCCGCTGAACAGCGCCTGCGCGCCCAGGTTGAACGAACCCAGGTGCAGCCACGCCCCGGGCCCCGAGCCCACCCCCTCGAACCGGATGTAGTAATCCAGCGCCGTGCCCGGGTCCACGCTCGGCAGAATCTTGCCGCTGGCCGGGTCGGCATCCGCGACCGGCGTACCCGGATCGAAGGCCTTGTTGAACTCGAAGTCCCAGCCTCCGGTGACCGCGGGCTCGGCCAGGCCCTTGGCGTCCACGTCACTGTGGCCGTGCCCGTAGGCCCCGAACATGAAGCTCAGCTCGTTGCTGCTCGCATCGCTCGTGCTCAGTGCCGTGAGGTGCACGTTCTTGAACGTGTACTCCTCCACCAGCTGCGCCTTGCCGCCGGCCACGTTCACATAGGCCTCGACCTGCACCTCGCTCAGCTCCTTGCCCTCGAACAGCGACTTGCTCAGCTGCACCAGCTCCTTGCTCGAGCCCAGCACCAGATACGCATCCTGCGCCTGCGCACGGCCCGGGTCGCGGCTGCTCCCGTCCCCGCCCAGCGAGTACGTCTGCTCGAACCCGAGCTCGAGCGAGTCCAGCCGCAGCCAGCCCGGTACCCCTTCGAACTGCACGAAGTAATCGAGCGGCTGATCGCTATCGGGGTGCGTGCCCTCCACCTTCGCCTTGAACGCCTCGCCCGTATGCCCGGGGCCGCCGAGGTATTCCTTGTGCAGCATGAAGTCCCAGCCCTGCTCCACCGGCGAGCCCAGCTTGCCCGTCCTCGCGTCCGGCTGCGCGTGGCTGTGGTTGAAGCGCTCGAAGTTGAAGCTCAACTCCTCGAGGTTGGAGGTGCCCCCGCCGCTCAGCTGCAGAGCGCTCAGCCGCACGCCCTCGAACCAGTACTGGTCCACCAGCACGTCGGTCATGCCCAGAGCGTAGGCCTCGATCTCCGCGTTCGCCAGCTCCTTGCCGCCTGCCAGCAGCCCGATGAGCTGCGGCACCGCGTCGCTCCTGCCCAGCACCGCCACGACATCATCGGCCCGCAACTCATCAAACGACAGACCAAAGCCCTTGCCGCCGCCGCTGAACAGCGCCTGCGCGCCCAGGTTGAACGAACCCAGGTGCAGCCACGCCCCGGGCCCCGAGCCCACCCCCTCGAACCGGATGTAGTAATCCAGCGCCGTGCCCGGGTCCACGCTCGGCAGAATCTTGCCGCTGGCCGAGCTCGGCTCCGCGAGCCCGCTGACGGTCACCTCCACCGTGGCGTTGTCGCCGCCGCCATGGCCGTCGCTGATCGAATAGCTGAAACTGTCGACCGCGCTTGCCCCGGCGGCGAGCGCCTGCAGTGTCGCCGACCCTCGCGGGTCGTAGGTAAAGCTGCCGTCCGCGCCCATCGTCACCGAGCCGCCGAGCTTGCTCGCGAAGGTCCCGGTGCTCGTGGCGGTCAGCGTGTCGCCATCGATGTCGGTGTCGAGGCCGCCCAGGCTGCCGTCGAGCACGTTGCCGACGACGACCGTGTCCTCGTTCGTGGCAGCGCTGTCGTTGACTGCGTCGGGCGCGTCGTTCGCCCCGTGCACGCGCACGTGGACCGTCGCGCGGCTGCCGCCGCCGCGTCCGTCGGACACCGTGTAGATCTGCGTGAGATCGAGCCACTCGCCTTGCTGGAGGGCCTGGATGTCCTCGCGGAAGCGGCCGTCGAACCCGAACGTCTTGCTCACGAGACCGATGCCGCCTGCGCCCTCCAGCGTGCCGACTCCGATCTTGCCGAACGAAAGCTCGTCGCCGTCGATGTCGGTGTCGTTGGCGAGCACGCTCGGTGCGGGCACCGTCACCACGTCGTCCTCGAAGAACTCGTAGTAATCGTCCGCAGCGACCGGCGCGTCGTTCCGGCCCTTGATGCGCACCGTCACCGTGGCGCTGTCCTCGCCGCCGTGGGGATCCTGCACCGAATAGACGATCGCAACGTCCAGCCACTCGTCCTCCTGCAACCCCTGGAAATCCTCGTCCCAGCGCGGGTCGAAGCCGAACTGCCCGCCGGACTCGAAGCCGGCGTACGCGGCATACCCCTTGAAATCCACGCCCGAGAGGATCAGCGGATCTCCCTCGGGATCGCTGTCGTTGGCGAACACGCCGGGCGGCGGCACGATCAGCAGGTCGTCCTCGAACACCTCGTAGAAATCGTCTCCTGCCACCGGCGCGTCGTTCACTCCGTGCACGCGCAGTGCCACCGTGGCGTCATCGCTGCCGCCGTGGCCGTCGTCCACCGTGTACTTGAACGAGACCTCCAGCCACTCGTCCTTCTGCAGCGCCTGGAAGTCCTTCGCCGCGGTGGGGTCGAAGCTGAACGCGCCGTTGCCGGGATCCACGTCGAGGTATGGCGCCAATGCGCCAGCGTCGACGCTCGCGATCTGCAGCGCGTCGCCCTCGACGTCGGTGTCGTTCCCGAGCAGCCCCGGGGCGACGACCGAGAGCACCTCGTCCTCGGTCAGCTCGTACGAATCGTCCTTCGCATCCGGCGGGTCGTTCACGCCCGCGACGGCGATCGTGACCACGCCGGTCGCCTCGGCGCCGGCGAGGTCCGCGACGCGATACTCGAAAGTGTCGATCGCGCTCTCGCCGACCTGCAACGCCTGCAGCAGGAGCGATCCCCTCGGGTCGTAGCTGAAGCTGCCGTCCGGGTTGACCGTCACCACCGCGCCCATCGCGCTTGCCGCATCGGCGCCCGAAACGCGCAGCACGTCGAGGTGGTCGGGATCGGTGTCGTTCGCGAGCACGCCGTTCGCCGCGACCGCGAGCACGTGGTCCTCGTCGATCGCGCCGCCGTCGCCGACCGCGGTCGGCGCGGAGTTGACGAGCGTGACCACGAGCGCTTCGAAGCCCGCGACCTTGAGGTCGAAGCTCGCGAAGTGGAACGCGCGATGGCAGCCGCCGCCGCGCGCAAGCAGCGCCTCGAACGCGTCGATGTCGTCCTGCACCGCGGGCAGCGCGTATTCACCGTAAGTGAGCCGCAGCTCGAGCGTGTCGTGGCCGCCGCCGCCGAAGTACGAGTCGCGCGCGCCGAGGTTTTCGGGCCAGAGATAGACGGCACGGTCGTCGCCGTGGCCGCCGTGCACCCGGTCGTCGCCGGCGCCGCCGTCGAGCAGGTCGTCGCCGTGGCCGCCTTTCAGCCTGTCGTTGCCGTCGCCGCCGAGGAGCGTGTCCTTGCCCTTGCCGCCCCAGAGCTTGTCGTTGCCGCCGGCGCCGACGAGGAGGTCGTTGCCCTTGCCGCCTTTCAGCTTGTCGTTGCCCGGACCGCCGGCCGGCTGATCGTCGCCGGCGGTCCCGTGCTGATGTGCGTCAGGACCGCGCCCGCCACCCTTATTCTTGGACATCCCTCCCCCAAGGAGAATTTGTTCTTGGGAGGGATTATCCCTTTATCCAGCGGGTTGCCGTCAACGCCCAGAGGCCCATGACAATCCTCCTACGCGGCGGACGCTTGTCGAGGGAGGCACGAGAGGCCCGACTGTAAAGTCATGCTTTACACTTGCGGGCGCTGCGGGCGGGATCTCGCCCCGCTACGGCGCGCGGCGGAACAGGCTGCCCCAGCCGGCGACCCTCGCTGGGTCGACGCGCGCGGCGCGCAACGCGCCACACACCGCGGTCGCGATCGAGTCATAGAGCGGGATGCCGGTCTCGCGCTCCAGGCCCTCGGCGAGCGAGGCGCCGTCCATATTGGTGCACAGCACGGCGATCGCCTGCGGCCGCGCCTTCGCCACCGCGCGCACCATGGCGGTGATGGTTTCAGGCTCGATCAGCGAAAAGTCAAAGTTGACCTTGATGCCGAGGTGCTCTTCGGCGACGCACTCGAAGCCCTCGGCGCGGAAGTTGCGCCCGATCGCCTGCTGGATGTCGTCGGTGTAGGGGCTGACCAGCCCGAACCTCGAAACCCCGGCGGCGCGGAAGGCTTCCGCCAGCGTGAGCACCGAGGAGCAGGCGCCGATGCCGGTGCGGCGCGTGATCGCGGCGCACAGCTGCCGGTCGCGCTCGAGGCCCAGCCAGCCCGCCGAGGTGCCGTTCCAGCAGATCGCGTGGCAGCGCGCGTCGGCGAGCAGCTCGGCCGCGGCCAGCATCGCTTCGTCCTGGAACTGCCCAAGCGCCTGGCTCGCGAGGCTGATCTCGGTGACGCGGAAGCGCCCGAAATGCGCGCTCACCTCGGGCAGCCGCTCGAGCATGCGCGCGGTGACGGGCTCCAGCGTCGTGTTGGACGACGGCGTGAGCATTCCGAGCAGGACGCGTTCCTGCTTGGTCATGGTCGGTCAAGCAAGCGCGGCCTCGAGCTCGACTGGCGCGCTTTCCGTGATCGAAAGGTCGAGGTTGCTCTCGACATGATGCAGGTGCGCGACCATCAGCTTCGACGCGCGCGCGGCGTCGCCCGCCGCAAGCGCGTCGAGGATCTCCTCGTGCTCCTCGCCCAGGCATGAAGGCACCGACGGCTTATCGTAGAGCGCGATCACCAAGCAGGTGCGCGTCGCGAGCTCGCGCATGACGCGCGCCAGCACCGCGTTGCCCGCCATCTCCGCGAGCAGGATGTGAAACTCGCCCGACAGCCGGACGATGGCGCGCGTGTCGTTCTCGGCGCGCGCGCGGCGCTCGGCGGCGACGTGCTGGCGCAGCCGCGCCACGATCGCGCGCCGCTCCGGTTGCTTCACCGCGCGCTCGACGATGCCGGGCTCGATCAGCCGGCGCGCCTCGAACACGTGGCGCGCCTCCGCCACCGTGGGCTTGGCGACGAACGCGCCGCGGTTGGGCTCGAGCGTCAGCACGCCCTCGTGCGCCAGGCGCGGCAACACGCGCCGGATGCGGGCGCGGCTGACGCCGAAGATCGCCGCCAGCCGGTCCTCGCCCAGCTTGGTCCCGGGCGGCAGCCGGTGCTCGAAGATCGCCGCCAGCAGCCGCTCGTAGATCGCCTCCTCGGCGGGGCCGCGACGTGCGGTGGCGGTCGTTGTCCTGGTTCGCTTGCGCATGCCCCCGTTGACAGCCCGCAGAAGGATGGCCACAATCTTACGGCAATTGGCGCCAAAATCAAGTGCCTTTGTAACGGTTCTCCCCGGGAGCTTGTTCTGAGCGAGCGCTTCGACTTGGTGGTACGCAACGCGCTGGCGGTCACCGCCGCCGATGCGCAGCGCTGCGACATCGGCGTGCGCGGTGGGCGCATCGCGGCGCTGGCGGAGCGGCTCAGCCCGGGTGAGCGCGAGATCGACGCCGCGGGCCGCACCGTCACCCCAGGCGGCGTAGACGGCCACTGCCACCTCGACCAGCCGATGCCCGCGCCGATGCGCATGGCCGACGATTTCGCGAGCGGCACCCGCTCCGCTGCCTGCGGCGGGACGACGACGGTAATTCCCTTCGCGGCGCAGCAAAAGGGCCATTCGCTGCGCGCCGCGGTCGCCGATTACCACCGCCGCGCGGAGGGCAAGGCGCTGGTCGATTACGCCTTTCACCTGATCGTGAGCGACCCCACCGAGAAGGTGCTGCGCGAGGAGCTGCCCGCGCTCATCCGGGAGGGCCACACATCGTTCAAGCTGTACATGACCTACGACGAGCTGAAGCTCTCCGACCGCCAGATCCTCGACGTGCTCGCGATGGCGCGCGCGCACGGCGCGATGGCGATGGTGCATGCTGAGAACTCCGACTGCATCGCCTGGCTCACCGAGCGCCTGGTGGCGGCGGGGCAGACCGCGCCGCGCTTCCACGCCGATTCGCGGCCGATGCTGGTCGAGCGCGAGGCGACGCACCGCGCGATCGCGCTCTCGGAGCTGGTCGACGTCCCCATCCTGATCGTGCACGTCTCCGGGCGCGAGGCGGTCGAGCAGATCCGCTGGGCGCACGCGCAGGGGCTGCGCATCTACGCCGAGACCTGCCCGCAGTACCTCCTGCTCACGGCCGATGCGCTCGGCGCGGACGGCTATCACGGCGCGAAGTGCGTGTGCAGCCCGCCGCCGCGCGACGAGACGAACCAGCAGGCAATTTGGGACGCGCTCGCCGACGGCCTGTTCACCGTGCTCTCGTCCGACCATGCGCCATTCCGCTACGACGACCCGCACGGCAAGAAACCCGGTGGCAGGGAAGCGCCCTTCCCCTACATTCCGAACGGCATCCCGGGCATCGAGACGCGCCTGCCGCTCGTGTTTTCCGAGGGCGTGCTCAAGGGCCGCATCAGTGCGAACCGCTTCGTCGAGCTGACCGCGACCAACCCGGCAAGGCTCTACGGCCTGTACCCGCGCAAGGGCACGATCGCCATCGGCGCCGACGCGGACCTCGTGGTGTGGAACACCGGCTGCGAGTTCGAGATCTCGAACGCGATGCTGCACCACGCGGTGGACTACACGCCCTACGAAGGCATGCGAGTTGCGGCCTGGCCGGCGCTCACGCTGTCGCGCGGCGAGACCGTGTGGGACGGCAGGCAGCCCCAGGGCAGGCCCGGGCGCGGCAATTTTCTCAAGTGCGGCCTGCCCGAAGCCGCGCGGCCGAAATCGGGCGCCGCCGCCACCGGCGAGCCCGGGCGCGGCCGCGCGCCCGCGGCCGCCAACGCATAGAAAGGTAACCTCGCATGAGCCACCGCAGCGGACGCCATTTCCTGCAGATCCCCGGGCCGACCAATGTTCCGGACCGCGTGCTGCGCGCGATCGACCGCCCGACGATCGACCACCGCGGGCCCGAGTTCGGCGCCCTCGGCCGGCGCGTGCTGGAGGCGCTGAAGCGGGTGTTCCGCACCCGGCACCCGGTGGTGGTCTACCCGGCTTCGGGGACCGGCGCTTGGGAAGCGGCGCTTGTCAATACGCTTTCCCCCGGCGACCGGGTACTGATGTGCGAGACCGGCCACTTCGCCGCGCTCTGGCAGAGGATGGCGGCGCGCCTCGGGCTCGACGCCGAGCTGATTCCCGGAGACTGGCGGCACGGCGCCGATCCCGATGCGATCGGCGCACGCCTTGCGGAGGACCGCGCGCAGCGCATCAAGGCGGTGTGCGTAGTGCATAACGAGACCTCGACCGGCGTGACGAGCCGGATCGGTGCGGTGCGCGCGGCGATCGACGAGGCGGACCACCCGGCGCTGCTGATGGTGGACACGATCTCGTCGCTCGGCTCGATCGACTACCGTGCCGACGAGTGGGGCGTGGACGTCACCGTGGCGGGCTCGCAGAAAGGTCTG
>CAZVHU010000028.1:0-26841 GCA_964627075.1 uncultured Enterobacteriaceae bacterium
ACTGCCGCACCTCGAGGTACTCGGGCGTGACGCCGAAGATCACGGTGGACCAGTTCTGGTTGCCCCAGACGACCTGTGCCGAGCCGCGCAGCGCCGGCGCCGCCGTCACCTCGGGGATCTCGCGCGCGAGCGCCGCGGCGTCGTCCTCCGACAGCGTCAGGTTCGAGCCGAAGCCGAGGCGCACGCCGCCCGCGGTGGTCGCGCCCGAGAGCACGAGCAGCAGGTTCGAGCCCAGCGACTTGATCTGCTCCTCGACGCGGGCCTGCGCGCCCGAGCCGACAGCGATCATCACGATCACCGCCGCGACGCCGATGATGATGCCGAGCATGGTGAGCGCGCTGCGCAGCTTGTTCACCGCGAGCGCGCTCAGCGCCACCCTGAGCAGCGCCGCGAGATTCATGCCGCGACCCTCTCGGCGTCGAGCAGGCGCGCGGCGTCCTCCTGCGCCCCGGCCTCGTCGGCGACGATGCGGCCATCGCGGAAGCGCAGCACGCGGCGCGCGAAGCGCGCCACCTCGGGCTCGTGCGTCACCAGCACGATCGTCATGCCGCCGCGGTTCAGGCCCTGCAGCAGCGCCATGATCTCCAGGCTCGTCCGCGAGTCGAGCGCGCCCGTGGGCTCGTCGGCGAGGATGATCACCGGCTGCGTCACCAGCGCGCGCGCGATCGCCACGCGCTGCTGCTGGCCGCCGGAGAGCTGCGCCGGGTGGTGCGCGGCGCGGCCGGCGAGGCCCACCTTGTCGAGCATCGCCTCGGCGCGCGCGTTGCGCTCCTTCGCCGGTACGCCGGCGTAGACCAGCGGCAGCGCAACGTTGTCCAGCGCGCTCGTGCGCGCAAGCAGGTTGAAGCTCTGGAATACGAAGCCAATGTGCCGGTTGCGCACCGCCGCCAGCTCGTCGTCGGGCAGGACCGCTACGGAGCGCCCGGCGAGCAGGTACTCGCCGCTCGTAGGCCGGTCCAGGCACCCGAGCAGGTTCATGAAGGTGGACTTGCCCGAGCCCGAAGGGCCCATCACGGCGACGAACTCTCCCGCCGCGATAACGGTCGTGACGCCGGCGAGCGCCTCGATGAGGTTGTCGCCGAGGCGGTAGACCTTGACCAGGTCGCGGCAGCGGATGATCGGCTCCATCAGAAGAACCGCGCCTTCGGGAAGCCGTCGCCGCGCTTTTCTGCGCGCGCCTCGGCGACGCCCAGGATCACCTCGGCGCCCTCCCTGAGCGGCCCCTCGGCGATCTCGGTGCTCGAGCCGTCGGTGAGGCCGAGCCGCACCTCCACGGCCTTGGGCTGGCCGTTCTCGCCCACCACCCAGACGCGCCCGCCGGCGGCCGCGCCACGCCCGCCCATCTCGGCAATCAGGCGCTCGAAGGCGGGCTTCTGCTCGGGCTTCATCTGCTCGGCGAGCCGCGCGCGCGTCTCGGCGCGGATGCGCTCGAGCAGCTCGCGGCGCTCGGCCTCGCCCTGGACGTCGCGCACGCCGGCCATTTTCTGGCGCGTCTCGCTGAACACCTCCTCGAATTTCGCGCGCTGCGCCTGGTCCGGCTTCACCTCGTCGTAGAGCCGCTGGCGGAAGGCCTGCGCCTGCGCGCCGCCCGCCTGCTGCACCGGAGCCGTCTCGGCGGCGGGCTTGGCCTCTGGCGCGGCGCCGCCCGGGCGAAAGCGCAGCGCAGCGTTCGCCACCTTGAGCACGTTGTCGCGCCGGTCCACCACGATGCGCACGTTCGCCGTCATCCCGGGCAGCAGCGCGAGGTCCGGGTTCGCGGCCGAGATCACCACCGTGTAGCTGATCACGTTCTGCACGTTCTGCGGCGACTTGCGGATCTGCCGGATCTCGCCCGAGAAATCGCGCCGCGGGAAGGCGTCCACGGTGAAGGTCGCCGCCTGGCCGTTGCGCAGCCGCCCGACGTCGGCCTCGTCGATCGCCGCCTCGACCTGCATGTCGCGCAGGTCCTGCGCGATGGTGAACAGCACCGGCGCCTGCAGGCTCGCCGCCACGGTTTGCCCGGCGTCGATGTTGCGCAGGATCACGGTGCCGTCCACGGGGGCGCGGATGACGGTGCGCTCGAGGTCCACCTGGGCCTGCTTGAGCAGCGCCTCGCGCTGCTTCACTGCGGCCTGCGCGCTCGAGATCTGCGAGGCGTTCACCTGGATCTGCGCCTCGACCGACTTCAGCTGCTCGCGCGTGGCGTCGAGCAGCGTCTTCGCCTTGTCCAGCTCCGCGGGCGAGATGAACTTCCTGTCCACCAGCATGCGCTTGCGCTCGAAGTCGCGCTCCGCGTCGGCGAGCTGCACCCGCACGCGGCCGCTCTCGGCCTGCTGCGCGGCGAGGGCCGAGCGCGCCACCATCACCGCGCTCTGCGCGGCGTCCAGGTCCGCTCGCGCCTGGGCGACGCGCAGCTCGAAGGTCGCCGGGTCGATGCGCGCGATCACCTGGTCCTTCTTCACCGCGGTGTTGAAGTCGGCCTCGATCTCCTTCACCTGGCCGGAGATCTGCGAGCCCACCTGCACCGTGGTGACCGCGTTCAGCGTGCCGCTTGCCACCACCACCGCGGTAAGCGGCCCGCGCTCCACCTTGCCGAGCCGGTACTTGACCTCGCCGCCGCCGTTTCGGGTGGCGAGCCAATACCCGCCGGCCGCCAGCACGAGGGCGAGCGCCGCCGCCGCGGCCAGCTTCGCGAAGCTGAATCTCATGCCCGGATTAACGCACAAACCGGCGCGCGGCGCACACGCGGTACCGGGGGCGCGCGATGATCGGCGCTCGGCGTCCGATCGATCGCGCTGAGGTTGCCCGGGCGCGCGCTTGCGCGCGCCCGGGGCAATGCTACCTGTTGACGGGGGAGTTGGGGTCCATCAAATAGGCCGTCACGTCCTTCATCTGCTGCTCGGTGAGCGACCCGGTGGCGCCGAAGCGCGGCATGTGCGAGCACAGGTTGTACGCCTTGGCGTTGTAGATCTTGCCGTAGGCGTAGCGCTGGATCTCGGCTCCGTAGCCGCGCGTCTTGCCGAAGCCGAGCAGGCTCGGCCCGATGGTGCCGTAGGAGGTCTGCTGCGGCGAGAGCTGATGGCAGTTGTAGCAGCCGCCGCCGCCGGGCGAGCCCGGCTTCTCGCTCCATTGCATGCCGCGGCCGCTTGCGGCGATCTTGGCGCCGTTCTTCCAGTCGCCCAGCAGCGAGCCGCTCGGGTACTTGATCGCCTTGAACTGCTCGTTCATGAGCGGCTTGGCGATCGCATCGGGCGGGTTGTCGGCGTGCAGGTTGCACGCGCGCTGCACCGCGTCGGGGTCGAGCCGCTCCATCTTCGCCTGGCCCTTGGCGCGGAAATCGTGCTTCAGCGCGGCAACGACCTCGGCGTACTCCGCCTCCGTCAGCTTCGGCGGCACCGTGACCGGCGTCGGCGCGCTCGCGCAGGCGGCAAGCGTCGCCGCGGTCGCCGCAACAACAGTGCGTCGTTTCATCGCCATCCCCCTTTTCAGCGCTTGGTGCCCGGGCCGCGGTAGGGCTCGCCCTGCGCGGTCACGGTGAGGAACATGTTCATCGCGTTCACCACGTCCGAGCCGAACACCGGCTCCGGGGTGCGCATCTGCGCGAAGCAGTTGTTGATCCGCCACTGCATGGTCTTGAAGGTGCTGTTCGAAACGCGGTACGCCGGCCAGGTGGCGATCAGCGGGCGCGCCGCCTCGGACTTGTACAGCACCGGAAGCTCCGACATGCGGATGCGCTTGCCTTCCTCGCCGTGGCAGGAAGCGCAGGAGAAATCCCACAGCCCGGTGCGTGTGAAATAGAGCTTCTTGCCGAGCTCGTAGGAGGCCGCTTCCTTCGGATGGCCCCATCCCGGCTCGAGCTTGTGGCCGCGCGAATGACCCGCGACGTACGCCGCGAGGTACTCCATCTCGGAGGGCTTGTCGGCGTTGCCGAACAGGCGCTTGGTGGCTTCTTCGAGGCTGCGTCCCTGCAGCGTCATCATGCAGTGCAGGATCCGCGTCTCGGTGTCCATCACCCGGTCGGTGTCGGCGAAGTAGCGCGGCAGGCGCGCGTGCGCGCCGGAGAGCACCCCTGGACCCATGCCGAGATCGCACTGTTCGAGCGAGACGTTCTTCGGCCCCTGCTTCTTTTTCCACAGCTCCTCGCCGGTCAGCTCGAAGAGCTCCACCGGGCTGCCCTCGGCGACCATCTTCTGGTACTTCTCGAACTGCGATTGCGCGGCCGCCGGACCTGCCGCGAGCGCGAGCGCGGCCAACACAGCGCCGGTGCGTTGCGATCTACGCATTGCCATCCTCCTCTCCTCTTCAACCACGCCGGGCCCTCCCAGGCCCGGCACTGCCGGCCCTAGGCGAGCGCCGTCTCGGTCCTGTTGGTGTCGCCCTTGTTGTCGAGCCAGCTGACCTCGAGCTTGTCGCCGGCCTTGGCGCCCTTCACCCGGAACGAGAACACCGGGTTGCGCGACACCGCCTGGCTGATCTGGCCCTCGATCACCGTCTTGCCGTTGAGCTTGACCGCGACTTCCTGGATGAAATGCAGCGGGATGACCTTGCCCGAGCCGTCCTTCCTCTGTCCGGTCTCCATCGGGTGGCTCATCAGCACGCGCACGTCCGCGACGTCGCCCTTGAGCGTCGCCCTCATCTTCATCGGATCCGCCATGTCAGCCTCCGCACCCGCCGATGGTCACCTTGACTTCCTTCACCGCCACGAAGTGCTTGCCGCCGGCCTCGGCCACGACGCGCACGTTGGACGACTCGCCCATCTTCACGTTCAGCTTCACGAACGGCACCGCGCCCTCGCCGAAGTCGAACTTGCCGGCGAGCGGGAAGGGGTTCTTCTCGATCAGCACCGCGATCGACTTCGTGTTGGGCAGGTTGCTGGTCACCTCGATCGGCACCACCGCGCCGTTCTCGGCGATCTGCGGCGCGTCGATGACGATCGCGCTGCTGTCGGCCGTCGCAGTGGCGCCGAGATTCTTCAGCGCGTCGGCGGGCGTCTTCGACATGAAGGCGTCCTTGTTCCAGCCCGCCGCCAGCGCGCGCAACGGCTGCAGCGCGCAGGCCGCCAGAACGCCTGCCGCGGCCGCGGCCTTGAGGGTTGTCCTGCGCAATGCGTTCATTCGACCTCCGTACCGGAAACGATCCGCGAATGCTAATGTGCCCATGCCCGCGAGAAAAGCCCCCCGGTGATCAAGGTTTATTATCGTCCCATGCGGCGCGCTTGCGCACCGCGACGGCGGTAGCTCCCTGACTTGCCGCCGCGCTTTTCCTCCAACCGCAGCTCGCCCAGGGTCATGCCTCGGTCGACCGCCTTGAGCATGTCGTAGACCGTGAGCAGCCCGACCGCGGCGGCGGTGAGTGCCTCCATCTCTACGCCGGTGCGGCCGCGGCATTCGACGGTGGCGAGGATTCGCACCGCGCTGCGCCGCCGCTGGGGCTCGAACTCCACGCCGACGTGCGTGATCGCGATCGGGTGCGCGAGCGGGATCAGCTCCGGCGTGCGCTTGGCCGCCTGGATCGCCGCCAGGCGCGCCACGCCCAGGACGTCGCCCTTTTTTGCGCGCCCCGCGGCGAGCAGCCGGAAGGTCGCCGGCTGCATGCGGATGCGGCCCGAGGCGACCGCGACGCGCGGCGTCTCGTCCTTCGCGCCGACGTCCACCATGCGCGCCCCGCCCTTGCGGTCGAAGTGCGTGAGACGGCCCTTGATCGCGCGTGCCAATGCCCATCCTCCGCGGAACTCGATGGCGCGGACGGTATCATAAGCGCATGCGTTTTCAGGGGTTTTTGACCGCCATGCTGGCGGCCGTGGTGCTGGGAACGCTGCCGCGCGCGCTCGCCCAGGGGCTCCCCGACCTCGGCGACGTCTCCGGCGCGACGCTGCCGCCGCAGATCGAGCGCCGCATCGGCGAGCAGATCATGCGCGAGATCCGGCGCGATCCGTCCTACCTCGACGACCCGGAGCTGAACGACTACCTGAACGTGCTCGGCGGCAAGCTCGCCGCGGCGGTGCCCGGCTCGCGGCACGACTTCGAGTTCTTCGGCCTGCGCGACCCGACGATCAACGCCTTCGCGCTTCCCGGCGGCTTCGTGGGCGTGCACAGTGGCCTGCTGACCGCATCCGAGAGCGAGTCGGAGGTCGCCTCGGTGCTGGCGCACGAAATCGCGCACGTCACACAGCGCCATATCGCGCGGCTGCTCGGCGCGCAGCAGCAGATGCAGCTGCCGGCCATGGTGGCGATCGCGGCCGCGCTGCTGCTGGGCCGTTCGCGGCCCGACCTGGCGGGCGCCGCCATCACCGCGGCGCAGGGTGCGGCGGCGGCGGGGCAGCTCAGCTACTCGCGCGACTTCGAGCGCGAGGCCGACCGGGTCGGCTTCCAGACGCTCTCGAGCGCCGGCTTCGACGTGCGCGCGATGGCGGTGTTCTTCGAGAAGATGCAGCGCTTCAGCCGCATCTACGACGACGGCTCGCTTCCCAGCTACCTGCGGAGCCACCCGGTGACAACCGAGCGCATCGCCGACGCGCAGAACCGCGCCGCGGGCGAGCCCTACCGGCAGCACGCCTCGAGCCTCGAGTTCCAGCTGGTGCGCGCCCGGCTCCGGGCGGAGGCGGGCGAGCCGCGCGAGGCGGTGGCGCATTTCAGCGGTGTGCTGCGGGACGGGCGCCACGCGAGCGAGGCCGCCGCGCGCTACGGGCTGGCGGGCGCGCAGCTGCGCGCCAAGGCACCCGCGGAGGCGCAAGCCGAGGTGGCGCGCCTGCGCGCGCTCAGGGTCGAGAGCCCGATGATCGACACGCTGGACGCGCGCGTGCGCATGGCGCTCGGCGACGGTCCCGGCGCGCTTGCCGTGCTCAAGGCCTCATACGCGCGCCATCCGCACCGGCGCCCCGTGCTCTACGCCTACGCCGCTGCGCTGCTCGAGCTTGGCCGCAGCGAGGAGGCCCTCGCGCTGCTCGCGGAGCCGCTGCGGCTTTATCCGCGCGACGCGCGCATGCACCAGCTGCGTGCCAGGGCCTACGCCGCGCAGGGCAAGCGCTTGCTCCAGCACCAGGCGCTCGCCGAAGCCTACGTGTTGCAGGGCAGCCTGCCCGCGGCGATCGACCAGCTGCAGCTTGCGCAGGCCGCGGGCGACGGGGATTTCTACCAGCTCTCGGTGGTTGACGCGCGGCTGAAGGAGCTGCGCGCCGAGCACGCGCGCGATCTGCAGGACGCCAAGAACCGCCGCTAGCGCTTCGGCGGCTCGTAATACGCTTCGTAGAGCAGGTCGAAGGTCTTCTCGGCCTCGGCGAGCAGCTCGGTTTCGTTGCCGGCGCGCCGGATCGCGCCCTGGAGCAGCGTCTGCACCCCTGCGGCCTCGGGGATGGTGGTGCCTTTCGCCTCGAGGAAGTGCACGATGCTGCCGATGCGCGCGAGCGCGGGGTTCTTCGCCAGCCCCAGGTCGGCGATCATCGCCTCGAACGCGACCAGCTCGCCGCCGGCGGCGAAGCGCGCGCCCTCGAAGGCGAAGCCGATAGCCGAGGCGGGCGCGCCCTGGCCCTTTTCCAGCCAGGCGAAGCGCGCCTCGGGGTCCACGAAGCGCCGGATCAGCCAGGCGCAGGCGAGGCGGTCGGCCCACAGCGGCCGGCGCGTCGCCCAGGTGCGGCGCGTCACCTTCTCGCCCAGCTCGAAGCCGCTTCGCGACTGCTCCGGAAAAAGCAGCTTGCGCACCTCGGCTTCTGCGGTGGCGAGCACGCTCTTGGCGCGCTGCTGCATGTCCGAAGGGAAAAAATCGAGCGCGCAGATCGCCTCGAGCTCACGGCGCTGCTTTTGCAGCACGCGCGACAAGGCGCTCGGCTCGGTGATGCCGAAGCCCACCCGCAGGCTCTCGACGGTGCGCACCAGCTCGGCGTAGCGCGCCGAGCGGTCGAACAGGCGCCGGAAAGCCTGCTGCTGGGCTTCGCTGGAGGCGCCGGCGTGCAGCACCTCGGCGCTGCCGCCCGCCTTGGAGATGTACTGCCCCAGCCGCTCCAGCCCCTGGCGCGCGGACGGGGTGTCCGGGAGCAGGAACACGCCTTCGCGCATCACGGCGGCGCCGAGCGACTCGAGCGTGCGCAGCATCCGCATGCGCGCGGCGGGATCCTCGAGCGGCAGGCTCGTCACCAGCGCGAGCCAGCGGCCGTCGGCTGCGGCGGCGGCGGCGGGGGAAGCGGCCATCAAGCGATTGTAATTGCTTGCACTTATTGTCAGATCAAAAACCCGAAGACGGCGGCTGCGTGCTGCGTGATAGGGTAGCGCGCACCGCCGGAACCGGCGCGTGAACCCTGACGCACGGGCGGAAATTCTTCTGATGGCCGGACTGGTCGATCCCCACGGAGCGAAGGCGCTGCAGCCGCGGCTGCTCGCCGGAGAAGCGATCGCTGCCGAGCGCGCCCGCGCCCGCTCGCTGCCCCAGGTGCGCATCTCGTCGCGCGAGCGCGGCGACCTGGTGATGCTCGGCATCGGCGGCTTCACGCCGCTCGAGGGTTTCATGGGCGAGGCCGACTGGCGCGGCGTGTGCGATGCGATGACGCTCGCCGAGGGTGCGAGGAAGGGCCTTTTCTGGCCGATCCCGATCACGCTTTCCACCGACGCCGCCACCGCGGGCGGGATCCGCGAAGGGGCCGAGGTCGCGCTTTGCGACGCCGACACGGGCGAGGCGATGGCCACCATGCGCGTGGCGGAGAAGTACCGCATCGACAAGGCGCACGAGTGCAGGACCGTGTTTCGCACCACCGACGCCGAGCACCCGGGCGTGAAGATGGTGATGGAGCAGGGCGAGGTGAACCTCGCCGGCCCGGTGAAGGTGCTCTCGCAGGGGGGCTTTCCCGAGAAATACGGCGCGCTGTACATGACGCCGGCGCAGACACGCGCCGAGTTCGCGCGCCTGGGCTGGAGCCGCATCGCCGCGTTCCAGACGCGCAACCCGATGCACCGCTCGCACGAGTACCTGGTGAAAGTGGCGATCGAGGTGTGCGACGGCGTGCTGGTGCACTCGCTGCTTGGCAACCTCAAGCCCGGCGACATCCCGGCGGATGTGCGCACCGAGGCGATCGCGCTGCTGATCGAGAAGTACTTCCGCCCGGGGACCGTGGTGCAGTCGGGCTACCCGCTCGACATGCGCTACGCCGGCCCGCGCGAGGCGCTGCTGCACGCGCTGTTCCGCCAGAACTACGGCTGCTCGCACCTGCTGGTGGGGCGCGACCATGCGGGCGTGGGCAGCTACTACGGGCCGTTCGACGCCCACAAGATCTTCGAGGAGATCCCGGCCGGCGCGCTGCAGACGCGGCCGCTCAAGATCGACTGGACCTTCTGGTGCTACCAGTGCGGCGGCATGGCCTCGGGCCGCACCTGCCCGCACGACGACAAGGACCGACTGCTGGTCTCGGGTACCAAGCTGCGCAAATGGCTCTCGGAGGGCGACGACGTGCCGGCGGAATTCAGCCGGCCCGAAGTGCTCGAGGTGCTGCGCCGCTACTACGCCGGGCTCGAGGCGCACGAAAGGGTGGAAGTCAAGCTGGCGGGCCATTCGGCGCGTTAGTGAGGGAAGTGGAACCACAGAGGCCACAGAGGGCACAGAGAAAGGCGAGATGGCGAAGAACGTGCAGAACAGTTCCGTGCAGTCGTTGTTCGCGTTTTTTTTCGCGCCCTGCGCCTTGCCTTTTCTCGGTGTTCTCTGTGCCCTCTGTGCCTCTGTGGTGAATACGAACCGAATCATTGAAGGAGCGAAGCAATGCCGACCTACGTAAGGACCGACAAGTGCGACGGCTGCAAGGGCCAGGACAAGACCGCCTGCATGTACATCTGTCCGCACGACCTGATGTTCCTGGACAAGGACGGGTCGCGCACCGGGCACGCGATGAAGGCCTATAACCAGGAGCCCGAGCAGTGCTGGGAGTGCTACTCCTGCGTCAAGATCTGCCCGCAGAACGCGATCGAGGTGCGCCACTACGCCGACGTGGTGCCGATGGGCGCGCAGGTGCAGCCGCTGCGCGGCAGCGACTCGATCATGTGGACCATCAAGTTCCGCAACGGCACCGTCAAGCGCTTCAAGTTCCCGATCCGCACTACGGCGGAAGGCTCGGCCGATCCCTACGGCGGCAAGCCCGAGGCCAGTGCCGCGGACATCGACAACCACGCCGTGCTGTTCACCAAGGACACGCACAAGGGCGATCGCAGCCAATTCATCGAAGGGTAGGGACGCATCATGGCGGAATACGGATTCGGCAACCCCGAAGTCATCGAGGAAGAGGTCGACATCCTCATCATCGGCGGCGGCATGGCCGCCTGCGGCGCGGCGTTCGAGATCGGCAAGTGGGCCAAGGCGGCCGGCGCCGACCTCAAGATCAAGCTGGTGGACAAGGCGGCGCTGTCGCGCTCGGGCGCGGTGGCGCAGGGCCTGTCGGCGATCAACACCTACCTTGGCGAGAACGATCCCTCGGACTACGTGCGCTACGTCAGGAACGACCTGATGGGCATCGTGCGCGAGGACCTGATCTACGACGTCGGCCGGCACGTCGACGACTCGGTGCACAACTTCGAGGACTGGGGCCTGCCGATCTGGAAGCAGCCCGGCGACGAGGGCAAGAGCCTGCGCCAGGGCGGCAAGCCGGTGCGCTCGGGCCGCTGGCAGATCATGATCAACGGCGAGTCCTACAAGTGGATCGTCGCCGAGGCCGCGAAGAAGGCGCTCGGCATGGAGCGGATCCAGGAGCGCGTGTTCATCGTGCGCCTGATCAACGACAAGAACGACCCGACGCGCATCGCCGGGGCGGCGGGCTTCTCGGTGCGCGAGCACAAGCTCTATGTCTACAAGTTCAAGGCCTGCCTGCTGGTGTGCGGCGGCGCGGTGAACGTGTTCCGCCCGAGGTCGGTGGGCGAGGGCACGGGCCGCGCCTGGTACCCGGTGTGGAACGCGGGCTCCACCTACTCGATGGCGGCCGAGGCCGGCGCCGAGATGACGATGATGGAGAACCGCTTCGTGCCGGCGCGCTTCAAGGACGGCTACGGGCCGGTGGGCGCGTGGTTCCTGCTGTTCAAGGCGAAGGTGATGAATGGCGCCGGCGAGGACTACTCGACCCTCCGCGCCGACGTGATCAAGGACCCGAAGCGCTTCGGCAAGTACGGCCAGGGCGTGCCGGGCACCTGCCTGCGCAACCACATCATGCTGGAGGAGATGATCAACGGCCGCGGCCCGATCTACATGGACACGCCCACGGCGATGAAGAAGCTCGCCGAGAAGATGACGCCCAAGGAGATCAAGCACCTCGAGGCCGAGGCCTGGGAGGATTTCCTCGACATGACCATCGGCCAGTGCGGCATTTGGGCGGGCGAGAACATCGAGCCCGAGAAGACCCCGTCCGAGATCATGCCGACCGAGCCCTACCTGCTCGGCTCGCACTCCGGTTGCGCCGGCATCTGGGTCTCGGGCCCGACCGACATCCCGGGTGCGCCCAAGGAGTGGAGCTGGGGCTACCGCTCGATGACCACGGTGAAGGGCCTGTTCACGGCGGGCGACGGCGTCGGCGCCTCGGGCCACAAGTTCAGCTCGGGCTCGTTCACGGAAGGGCGCATCGCCGCCAAGGCGATGGTCAAGTACTGCCTCGACAACAAGGGCCTCAAGCCCGAGCTGGGCCGCGACGTGAAGGAGATGTCCGACGAGATCTACCGGCCGGTGAAGAACTTCCTCGAGAACAAGAACTACACCACCGACATCGACGTCAACCCGCACTTCATCTCGCCCAAGATGCTGCAGTTCCGGCTGCAGAAGATCATGGACGAGTACGTGGCGGGGGTGGCCACCTACTACCGCACCAACGCCAAGATGCTGGAGGTGGCGGAGAAGAAGCTCGAGATGCTCAAGGAAGACTCGCTCAAGATGCGCGCCAAGGACCTGCACGAGCTGCTGCGCGCCTGGGAGAACTTCCACCGCATCATGGCGGCCGAGGCGCACATGAAGCACATCCAGTTCCGCGAGGAAACCCGCTACCCGGGCTTCTACTACCGCATGGACAAGAACTACATCGACGACGACAACTGGAAGTGCTTCGTCAACTCCACCTACGACCGCACCACTCACAAGTGGACGCTGAAGAAGGTGCCGTACAAGCAGCTGATCAAGGACTGACGATACCGGACGCGCCAGGCGCGCCGGTTCGTCTCGGCGCGATCGAACGGACCTGACCGCCGTTCATCGCGCCGTAATTTTTTGCACATCCGTCACCGGGGAGGGGAGATGGCGATCACGAGGGGAAGGCGTTTCGGGCTGGCGGTCCTTGCAGCGGCCGCGCTGCTCGGCGGCTGCGCGGCGACCGGCGGACCGCAGCCCGCGAAGCAACGGGTGGTGCTGCAGGTGAGCGACGGCGATCCGGCGAAGTGGAACCTCGCGCTCAACAACGCGCGCAACGTGCAGTCCGAGCTCGGCAAGGACAGGGTGCAGATCGAGATCGTCGCCTACGGGCCGGGCCTGGGCATGCTCAAGGCCGACTCCAAGGTCGCCGACCGGCTGGCGCAGGCGCTCGACCAGAACGTCGGGCTGATCGCATGCGAGAACACGATGCGCAACACCAGGGTGACCCGCGAGCAGATGTACGGCGGCATCGGCTACGTGGCCGCCGGCGTCACCCACCTCATGAAGCGCCAGGCCGAGGGCTGGGCCTACATCCGGCCCTGACCGGCGCCAGCACGGCCGAGTGTAAAGTCACACTTTACACTTCGGGCCTCGCCGCCGCCTCGCCGGTCCGCCTTTTCGGCGTGCATCGGCGTGCATCGGCGGTTTCAATCGCCTTCGGGGTCTTTGTCCGCGAGCCGCTTCACGGCGCGGCGCAGGAAGGCGAGCTGCTCGTCGAAATTGCGGCACGCCGCGCAGATCGCGAGGTGCGCGCGCAACGCCAGCTTCTCGCCGACCGTGAGGTCGCGATCCTGGCGCTGCGACATGAGCCGCGAAGCTTCCTTGCAGGACAGTGTGCTCATCCTTTCCTTGTTCCGGCTGCCTTGAACCAGCCTGCTTCCAGGCACTCCCGGAGTGCCATCCTGGCTCGGTAGAGCAGCACCCAGCAGTGAGTCGGCGTGACGCCGGTTTCCTTACAGATTTCCGCGGTTTCCATCCCGAGGTGCTCGCGCATCATGAACACGCGCGCGGTGCGCGCGGGGAGTCCTGCGAGGCATTTCTCGAGCGCGGCCAGGAACTGCTTCTGCTCCAGCGCCCCGTCGGGGTCCTCCCAGGCGGGCGGCCGCTCCCGCCAGTGGCCGTCGTCCCGGAAGCGGCTGTCGAGCGCCTCGATGTCGGCCTCCTCGTCGAGCAGCCCGGCGGCGGTCTCGCGGCTGGACTTGCGGATCGCGTCCACGATCTTGTGCTTCAGGATCGCGGTGAGCCAGGTGCGCAGGTTCGACTGCCCGGCGAACTTCGATCCGCCGGCGAGCGCCGCGAGCAGCGTCTCCTGCACCGCGTCCTCGGCGGCCTCGGCGTCGCGCAGCTGCAGCCTCGCGTAGCGCACCAGGTACGCGCGCTGCTGCTCGACCTGGGTCCGGAAGTCGCTCGGCTTGCTCATGCGGGAATCCGCGCCGACTTTACCGGGGACGCCTCGCGCGGGCAACCGGCAGCCCCCGCGCGTAAGGAATCGCCCGTCCCGCCGACCGATGCCGCAATCCGGCGCGCTTCGCGCCGGTCAAGCGGAGGGGTCCATGCTGAAAGGAAAAACGGCGCTGGTCACCGGCTCGACCAGCGGCATCGGGCTCGGCATCGCCGAGGCGCTGGCGCGCGCGGGCGCCAACGTGGTGCTCAACGGCCTGGGCGACCCGGCCGAAACCGAAAAGCTGCGCGTGCGCCTTGCGCAGGAGCACCGCGTCGACGTCGCCTACGACGCCGCCGACATGTCCCGCGCCGATGCCATCGAGGCGATGATGCGCGCGGCGCAATCGCGCTTCGGCGCGATCGATATTCTCGTCAACAACGCCGGCATCCAGCACGTCTCTCCCGTGGACGAGTTCCCGCCGGCGAAGTGGGACGCGATCCTGGCGATCAACCTGAGCGCGGCGTTCCACACCACGCGCCTCGCGCTGCCGGCGATGAAGAGGAAGGCCTGGGGGCGCGTGATCAACATCGCCTCGGCCCACGCGCTCGTCGCCTCGCCCTACAAGTCGGCCTACGTCGCGGCCAAGCACGGCATCGCCGGCTTCACCAAGACGGTGGCGCTGGAAGTCGCCGAGCAGGGCATCACCGTGAACGCGATCTGCCCCGGCTACGTCTGGACGCCGCTGGTGGAGAAGCAGATTCCCGACACGGCGAAGGCGCGCGGCATCAGCGAGGAGCAGGTCAAGCGCGACGTGCTGCTCGCCGCGCAGCCGACCAAGAAGTTCGTCACCGTCGGGCAGGTCGCGGCGCTGGCGCTGTATTTCGCCGGCGACGCTTCCGCGCCGGTGACCGGAACGGTGACGCCGATCGACGGCGGCTGGACCGCGCATTGACCCACGCACGCATTCATTCAACCCAAGCAAAGGAGACTGCACCATGAAGCGCAAGCTCATCGCCGCGTCCGTCGCGGCCTGGTTCTCGATCGCCGCCGCCAGCGCCTTCGCCGGGGAGTGCCCCGCCGACAAGCGCGTCGCCGACGGCCAGGGCCAGAAGATGGTGAACCTCGGGCCCAGGGACGTCACCGACATGGTGGTCGCGTCCACCGACCTCTCGAAGGAGAAGGTGGCGCTCGCCGACCACCAGTTCCGCGCCCGCAGGCTGGTAATCCAGCCTGGCGGCATCGTGCCCTGGCACAGCCACGACGAGCGCCCGGCGATGATCTACATCGTCTCGGGCGAGATCCTGGAGTACGCGAGCAACTGCGCCGTGCCGATCGCGCACAAGACGGGCGACATCGCGCGCGAGGCGAAGGGCATCTCGCACTGGTGGAAGAATGACGGCAAGGCGACCGTCGAGCTGATCTCGGTGGATATCCTGCCGCCGCAGATGAAAAAAGACGCGAAGATGATGTAGCCGCCGCGGCGTGCTCGCGATGCGCAACTTCCTCATCGGGCTGGCGGCGTTCTTGACGCTGGTGGACCTGTTCGCGACGCAGGCGATCCTGCCCGCGCTCGCCAGGGCCTACGGCGTCGCGCCGGCCGCGATGGGCCTGGCGGTCAACGCGAGCACGCTGGGCATGGCGCTCGCCGCGCTCGGCGTCGCGTTCTTCAGCCGGCGCATCGACCGGCGCCTCGGGATCGCCGCGGCGCTGGCGCTGCTCGCGCTGCCCACCGCGCTGCTTGCCGCGGCGCCGGGCCTGGCGAGCTTCGCGCTGCTCAGGATCGCGCAGGGGCTTTGCATGGCGACCGCGTTCGCGCTGACGCTTTCCTACCTCGCCGAGCACTGCAGCGCGGCCGACGCCGCCGGGGCGTTCGCCGCCTACATCGCGGGCAACGTGGCGAGCAACCTCTTCGGGCGGCTGATGGCGGCGTCGCTCGCCGAGCACCTCGGCATCGCGCAGAGCTTTCTCGCGTTCGCGGCCTTGAACCTGGCGGGCGCGGCGCTCGTCTGGCTCTGGCTCGGGCGCGCCGCGCCCGCGCCGATGCCGCAAGGGACGACCGGCCCGCTTGCCGCGTGGACCGAGCATCTGCGCAACCCGGCGCTGCGCGCGAGCTTCGCCATCGGCTTCACGATCCTCTTTGCCTTCATCGGCACCTTCAGCTACGTCAACTTCGTGCTGGTGCGCGAGCCGCTCGCGCTGTCGATGATGGCCGTGGGTCTCGTCTACTTCGTGTTCCTGCCCGCGGTCGTGGCCACGCCGCTCGCGGGCCGCGCGGTGGCGCGCTTCGGCGCGCGGCGCGCGTTCCGGGGTGCAATCGCGGTCGCCGCCGCGGGCCTGCCGCTCGTGCTCGCGCCCGCTGTGCCCGCGGTGCTCGCGGGCCTTGCGTTGATCGGCGCCGGCACCTTCTTCGCGCAGGCGACCACGACCGGCTTCGTAGGCAGCGCCGCCACTGCCGACCGCGGAGCCGCGAGCGGCATCTACCTCGCCTGCTACTTCGGCGGGGGCCTGGCCGGCACCGCGGTGCTGGGGCTGCTGTCCGATCGTTTCGGCTGGGGCGCATGCGTCGCGGGCATTGGCGCTGCGCTCGGCTGTGCGGCACTGCTCGCCTCGCGCCTGAAGCTCGCCGCGCCGGTTCCTGCGGTCGCGCGAGCCTGAGCCATCGCGATGCGCGAATTCATAGAGCTCGCGGGCGACGCCGCCGAGATCGCGGGCGTGGCGCTGATCCTCGGTGGCATCCTGGTGGCGAGCGCGCGCTGCGCGCTCCCGGGCGGGGGCGCGCCGCGTTACATGCGCTACCGCCACGAGCTCGGGCGCGCGATCCTGCTCGGGCTCGAAGTGCTGATCGCCGCCGACATCGTGCGTACCGTCGCCTTCGAGCCCTCGATGCAGAATCTCTCGGCGCTCGCCTTCATCGTCGCCATCCGCACGTTCCTCAGCTGGAGCCTCGCGCTCGAGCTCGATGGCCGCTGGCCGTGGCAGCGCCCGGCCCGGCTTCCCGCTTCCCAACCCTGAACCAAGGAGATCCCATGCTTGCCCGCATTTCTTCCGCCTTCGCCGGCGCCGCGCTTTGCGCGGCGCTTGCCGCATCCCCCGCGCTCGCGCAGGAGGACGGCGTCATCCGCGTGAAAAGCGCCTACTCGCTGCCGGAAACCGTCGCGCGCCTGAAGCAGGACGTGGCCGCGAAGGGCATCATGTTCTTCCAGGAGCTGGACCAGGCGAAGCTCGCCGCGGGCGCCGGCATCAGCGTGCGGCCCTCGACGCTGCTCGTCTTCGGCAACCCGCCGCTCGGCACGCAGTTCATCGCCGCCAAGCCCGAGGCGGGCCTCGACTGGCCGGTGCGGCTGCTGGTGCAGCAGGACGAGAAGGGCGACGTCTGGGCCGTTTACACGGACTTCGGCTGGATCGCGCGCCGCCACGGCATTCACGGCGCAGCCGCGGAGCCGTTCCGCACCGCCTCCGGGGTGATCGCGTCGATCACCGCCGCGATCCGCGCCAACTAGAGCGCATGGGTTGACGGCGTGCCCGCGCAGGACCTGCCCCCGACGCGATCGGGGGCGGGGAACCGCCAATCCGAGGAGAGCGTTATGCCCAAGCCGAAGATCCCGTGCCAGGTGGTGCTGGTGCTGCAGGGCGGGGGCGCGCTCGGCGCCTACCAGGTAGGCGTCTACCAGGCGCTGCACGAGGCCGGCGTCGAGCCCGACTGGGTGATCGGTACCTCGATCGGCGCGATCAACGGCGCGTTGATCGCCAGCAATCCCGCGGGTCGGCGGCTGGAGCGCCTGCACGAGTTCTGGCGCCTGGTGCGCAGCCGCCCGGCAGCGGGCCTGTGGGGCCTGTGGCCGGCGGCGTTCGGCGCGCTCTCGAACGCCTCGATCCTCGCGCAGGGCGTGGACGGCTTCTTCGCGCCCAATCCGCACGCCGCCTGGGGCATGCACGTGCCGCTCGGCGTGGAGCGCGCCGCTTTCTACAGCACCGCGCCGCTGCGGGAGACGCTCGGGCGGCTCATCGACCTGGAGTGCCTCAATGCGCGCTCCACACGCCTCACGCTCGGCGCGGTGAACGTCGGCACGAGCGAGATGCGCTACTTCGACAGCCGCGACATGCCGCTCGGCATCGACCACGTCATGGCCTCGGGCGCGCTGCCGCCCGCTTTCCCTGCGGTGCGCATCGAAGGCGAGCCTTACTGGGACGGGGGCGTCTACTCCAACACGCCGGTCGAGGTGGTGCTCGACGACAAGCCGCGGCGCGACGCGCTCATCTTCGCCGCCAACGTATGGCACCCGGCCGGCCCCGAGCCGGAGACCATCTGGCAGGTGCTCGGGCGGCACAAGGACATCCAGTACGCGAGCCGCGCGCGCAGCCACGTGCTGCGCCAGCAGCAGACCCACCGCCTGCGCCACATCATCCGCGAGCTCGCGCGGCACATCCCGGAGAAGGAGCGCCGCACCGAGGCGGTGAGCCGGCTGCTCGGCTACGGCTGCGCCACGGTGATGCACGTGGTGCCGCTGCACGCGCCGCGGCTGGAGGGCGAAGACCACACCAAGGACATCGACTTCACCCCCGCGGGCATCGAGGCGCGGTGCGAGGCGGGCTACGCCGACACCCGGCGCGTGCTCGAGGACGAGCCTTGGTCCCGGGCAACCGATACCATGGACGGCATTCTCATCCACGGAGCGACGCCATGACGGAGCGCTACGACGCGATCGTGATCGGCGCCGGGCAGGCCGGCCCGGCGCTTGCCGCGCGCCTGGACCGCGAGGGGTTGAAGACCGCGTTGATCGAGAGAAAGCTCCTCGGCGGCACCTGCGTCAACGTCGGCTGCATCCCCACCAAGACGCTGGTGGCGAGCGCGCGCGCCGCGCACATGGCGCGCCGCGGCGCCGAGTACGGCTTCGCAGCGGGCGAGGTGCGCGTGGACATGAGGGCCGTGAAGGCGCGCAAGGACGGCGTGGTGAGGAAGTCGTCGGAAGGGCTCGCGGGCTGGATCGGCGGCATGAAGAACGTGACGCTGCTGCGCGGCCACGCCCGCTTTTCAGGCGCGCGTCGCGTCGCGCTGGACGGCCGCACGCTGGAAGCCGAGCGCATTTTCATCAACGTAGGCGGCCGGGCGCTCGTGCCCGACATTCCCGGCGTGAAAGAGGTCCCCTACCTCACCAACACGAGCATGATGGAAGTGGATTTCGTCCCCGAGCACCTGCTTATCGTCGGCGGCAGCTACATCGGCCTGGAATTCGCGCAGGCCTATCGGCGATTCGGCTCGCGGGTGACGGTGATCGAGAAATTGCCCAAGCTCCTGCCGCGCGAGGACGACGACGTCGCCGCCGAGATCGCCGCGATCCTCGGGCGAGAAGGCGTCGAGATCCGCAGCGGCGCCGAGTGCATGGCGCTTTCGCGCAGGGGCGACCGTATCCAGGTCGGGCTGCAATGCCACGGCGGCGAGCCGGTGGCCGAAGGCAGCCACGTGCTGCTCGCGGTGGGACGGCTGCCTAATACGCACGACCTCGGGCTCGACAAGGCGGGCATCGAGGTGGACCCGCGCGGCTACATCAAGGTGGACGACCAATGCCGCACCAATGTGGAAGGCGTCTGGGCGCTGGGCGACGCCAACGGCCGGGGCGCCTTCACCCACACATCCTGGAACGACTACGAGATCGTGGCGGCTAACCTCTTCGACGGCGACGCGCGCCGCATCTCGGACCGCATCCCGGCCTACGCCCTGTTCATCGACCCGCCGCTCGGGCGCGCGGGAATGAACGAGGCCGAGGCGCGCGCGAGCGGCCGGCGCGTGCTCGCCGCGAAAATGCCGATGACGCGGGTCGGGCGTGCGCGCGAGGCGGGCGAGACGCAGGGCTTCATGAAGGTGCTCGCGGACGCCGACTCCAAGGAAGTCCTCGGCGCGGCGCTGCTGGGCCTGAACGCCGACGAGATCGTGCATTCGCTGCTCGATTTGATGTATGCGAGAAGACCGTACACCACGATGCAGCGCGCGGTGCACATCCACCCCACGGTGAGCGAGCTGCTGCCGACGCTGCTCGGGCAGTTGAAACCGCTGCAGTGAGAACGCCTGCGCGCACGGCGCTGCGCCAGAATGCCCGTAGCAGGCGCCAGAGGCGAAAGTGTAAAGGCACGCTTTACACTCGGGCGCCTGGTCCCCGCCCCCGATCGAGCCGGGGTCAGGCTCTGCGCGGGGACAACGAGGATTCCCGCTGGCCGCCGAACTCGCGGCGCAGGAGCTTCGCCGCCTCGACCATGGTGGCGGGGAAAAGCGCCGCGTCGCTCCTGCGAATCGGTGCCGGAAAGTGGGCCGAAAGCGCCAGGCCTACCGCTAGAATGGCCGCCGGACCCCCTAGGAGGAGCCCTGTAAATGATGGAACTTTATTTCGCCCCCGGCGCGTGCTCGTTCGTGCCGCACGTCGGGCTGGAGATCGTGAAGGCCGCGGGCGGCGGCGACTTCACGCCCAAGCTCGTCAAGCTGCACCGGGGCGAGCACAAGACCCCCGAGTACCTCGCGATGAATCCCAACGGCCAGGTGCCGGTGCTGGTCGCTTACGGCAAGCCGTTGACGCAAATCGTCGCGATCTGCGACTTCCTCGACCGCAGCTTTCCCAAGGCGGGGCTGCTGCCGACCGAGCCCTGGGCGCGCGCGCAGGCGCTCAGTCAACTGGCGTGGATGAACAACACCGCGCACCCGACCTTCACGCACATCTTCCGCGCGAGCGACTTCGCCGAGGGCGAAGAGGCGCAGGCCGCGGTGCGCAAGGCGGCGATCCCGCGCTTCCGCAAGTGCCTGGAGCGCATCCAGTCCTGGACCGCGGGCGCGAGGCCTTTCTGGCTCGGTGAGCGCGTCACCTGCCACGACGCCTACGCCTTCACGCTGCTGCGGTGGGGCGGTTACGCGGGCATCGACCCGGCGTCGCTCCCCGCCCTGCACGCTTACGTGCAGCGCGTGATGGCGGCGCCGCCGGTCGCCGCGGCGCTCGAGCGCGAGCGCATCAGGCTCGACACCTTCAAGGCGGCCGCCTAGGCAAAAGGGCGCCGCGCGAACCGCGAGGGGACTCCGTGGCGCTGGAAAAGCCCGTCCTGCCGCTGCCGGCGTCAGGCGAACTCGCCGCCGGCCTGCGTGGCACCTATGCGGTCAACGCCGTGGTCGCGTTCATCTTCGCCGCGACCGGGCCGGTCGCGATCATCCTCGCGGTGGGCGCGCGCGGCGGGCTCGCGGAGCCCGAGCTCGCCTCCTGGATCTTCGGCTCGTTCTTTCTCAACGGGCTGATCAGCCTGGCGTTCTGCCTGCTGTACCGCCAGCCGCTGGTCTTTTTCTGGACCATCCCGGGCACGGTGCTCGTCGGGCCCGCGCTCGGGCACCTCGCCTTTCCCGAGGTGATCGGCGCGTTCCACGCCACGGGGCTGCTGATGCTCGTGCTGGGCGCGAGCGGCTGGGTGCGGCGCGCGATGGAAGCGGTGCCGATGCCGATCGTGATGGGCATGGTCGCGGGGGTGTTCCTGAGGTTCGGCCTTGACCTCGTGTTCGCGCTGCGCGACGATTTCTGGATCGCGGCGCCGATGGTCGCGGCGTTCCTCGCGCTGAGCGCCTCCGCGCGCCTCGCGCGCGCCGTGCCGCCGCTGCTTGGCGCGCTCGCGGTGGGCGCGCTCGCGATCTGGATTCTCGGTCGCTTCGATCCTGGGGCCGGCCCGATGGCGGTGCTCGCGCGGCCCAACCTCAACGTGCCGGCGTTCTCCTGGCAGGCGATGGTGGAGCTGGTGGTGCCCCTCGCGATCACGGTGCTGGTGGTGCAGAACGGGCAGGGGTTCGCGGTGCTCAACGCCGCCGGCCACAAGCCGCCGATCAACGCGATCACCGTCGCCTGCGGCGCGGGCTCGATCGCCGCCGCGGTCGTGGGCACCGTGTCCACCTGCCTCACCGGGCCGGTGAACGCGATCATCTCGAGCTCCGGCGACAAGTCGCGCCACTACATCGCCGGCATCATGGTCGCGCTGCTCGCGCTCGCCTTCGGGCTGATGGCGCCGCTGTTCACGCGCCTGATGCTCGCCACGCCGCCCGCGTTCATCGCCGCGCTCGCGGGCCTGGCGATGCTGCGCGTGCTGCAGACCGCGTTCTCGATCTCGTTCCGCGACCGCTTCACGCTCGGGGCGCTGGTCACCTTCGTCGTCACCGTGGCCGATGTCGCCGTCTTCAATATCGGCGCGCCGTTCTGGGGCCTCGCGTTCGGCTTCGCCGCCTCCCGGCTGCTCGAGCGCGGCGATTTCCGCAAGCAGGGCACGGCATGAATCAAGCGGTGCGGCGAGCCGAGTTCGGGCCGGTGACGGTGTTCTTCGGCGACAAGAACGGCAAGTACCCGGACGGCAACCAGGTGGTGGTGCGCGGCCGCGACACGCTCGCGGCGTTCGACACCCCGCAGGTCGCCAACCGCATCGGCGCGGAGTTCGATGCCGCGGAAATGGTGATACTCGGCCACGTGCACGAGGACCACATGGCGGGACTGCACCGCCTGCCGCGCGCAAGAGTGTTCGCGCCGGCGGCCGACCTCGAGGCAGCGCAAAGCTGGCCGGGGCTCGCGCGCCACTACGGCTACTCGAAGCCGGTGCTCGAGGACCTCAAGGCGAAGATCGAGCGGGATTTCCACTACGTGCCGCGCCCCGATGCGCTCGGCTACGCCGATGGCGCCGAATGGGACCTGGGCGGCACGAAGGTGCGTGCGCTTCATTTCCCCGGCCACACCTCGGGCCACAGCGTGCTGCTGGTGGAGCCCGAGGGCGTCGCCTTCATCGGCGACATCGATCTCTCGGGCTTCGGTCCCTACTACGGCGACGCGACCTCCAGCCTTGGGCAGTTCCGCGCCACGCTCGCGCGCCTGCCCGGGGTGCCTGCGCGCGTCTGGGTGACCTCGCACCACCGCGGCGTGCTGACCGAGCGCGCGAGATTCCTCGAAGCGCTCGGCGCGTTCGCCGCCAAGCTCGATGCTCGCGAGCAACGCCTGCTCGCGCTGCTCGACGGGCGGCCGCGCACGCTGGACGAGCTGGTCGCCTGCCGCCTGCTCTATCCCCCGGGCCACGAGGACATCTGGGTGGACGAGGCCGAGCGGCGCAGCATCTCGCAGCACCTCGACGAGCTGCTCGCGGCCGGGCGCGTGGCGCGGCTGGAGGACGGGCGCTACCGCGCCGCGTGAGGAGGGCCGATTTGACGAAGGTCAATGCGGCCGCGAAGGCCGGGGATTAGCGTGCCTGCATGAAAGCCTCCGACATCATGGTCACCCAGGTCGTCGCCGTGGCACCGGACGCGCCGGTGCGCGAGGTCGCCAAGCTCATGGTCGAGCGCCGCATCAGCGGCCTGCCGGTCGTGGACGGCGGCGGCAAGGTGCTCGGCGTGGTGAGCGAGGGCGACCTCATCCGCCGCCCGGAGCTCGGCACCGACGAGCAGCCCTCGGCGTGGCTGCGCGTCTTCCTTTCCGCCGACGACCGCGCGCGCGACTTCGTCAAGACGCACGGCCTGCGGGCGCGCGACGTGATGACGGCGCCGGCGATCTCGGTGACGCCCGACGCAACGCTCGGCGAAGTGGTGCGCGTGATGGAGCGCCATCACATCAAGCGTCTGCCGGTGGTGAAGGACGGCAAGCTCGCGGGGCTGCTCACGCGCACCGACATGCTGCGCGCGCTGCTCGCGCGGCAGGCGCTGCCCGAAGCCGGGGTGCCGCATTCGGACGGCGAGATCCGCGGCCGCGTCCTGCAGGCGCTGGAGGGCGCCGACTGGGGCGGCAGCGCGATCGTCAACGTGCAGGTGGTCGAAGGCGTGGCGCACCTGTGGGGCGCGGTGGACTCCGACGATCAGCGGCGCGCCCTGCGCCTCGCGGTCGAGTCGGTCCCGGGCGTCAAGGGCGTCGAGGAGCACCTCGCCCGCGCGATGCCCGGCTGACGCCGGCGCGCCCTCTGCTGCTGCGCAGCATCCGCTCGCCGGGCCCGTCCGCGGCCCGGCGCTCCGTTACACTGTTTGGAATTAACCGGTTCGTGAATTATCATCGGTCAACCGCGTGGGAGACGCGGCCGGATCAGGGCGACGCCGCAAAGGCTCGCAGGCAAACTCAAGAGAGGAGGAGGGATGATGAAGAGCACGACCTTGAAGCTGGCAATTGCCACCGCCGTGGCGGGTGCGCTAGCGAGCTCCGCAGCGTTTGCGCAGCAGGCGCCGCGGGTGAACTGGAAGATGCAGAGCGCGTTCGGCAGCAACCTGCCGCACCTCGGGCCACCTGGGCAGCGCTTCGAGAAGGACGTCGCGGACATGAGCGACGGCCGCTTCGTCATCAAGTTCCACGAGCCCGGCGCGCTTGTGCCGACCCTCGAATGCTTCGACGCCGCCTCGAAGGGCTCGGTCGAGGCCTGCTGGACCACGCCTGGCTTCCACACCAGCAAGTACCCGGCGCTCGCGTTCTTCACCACGGTGCCCTTCGGCCCGCAGATCGGCGAGTTCTTCGCCTGGAAGCTGTTCGGCAACGGCAATAAGCTCGAGCAGGAGATCTATGCCAAGCACGGCCTGATGTCGATCGACTGCTTCGCCATCGGCCCCGAGACCTCGGGCTGGTTCCGCAGCGAGATCAAGTCGCTCGACCAGCTTAAAGGCCTGAAGATGCGCTTCTTCGGCCTGGGCGCCAAGGTGATGCAGAAGCTCGGCGTGCAGACGCAGCTGCTCGCGCCGGCGGACATCTTCCCGGCGCTGGAGCGCGGCGTGATCGACGCCACCGAGTTCTCGATGCCCACCATGGACATCAAGCAGGGGTTCTACCAGGTGGCGAAGTTCAACTACTTCCCGGGCTGGCACCAGCAGGTCTCGGTGAGCCACCTGCTGATGAACAAGAAGTCCTTCGACTCGCTGCCCAAGTCCTACCAGACGATGGTGCGCATGGCCGCCGGCAACCAGATCCTCTACAACTACGCGGAGAGCGAGGCGGCCAACCCCGACGCCATGGCCGAGATGGCGACGAAATACGGCGTGCAGGTCAAGCGCTGGACCGACGACCAGATCGCGGTGTTCGAAAAGGTGTGGCTCGAGGTGGTCAAGGAGGAGTCCTCCAAGGATCCGCTGTTCAAGCGCATCTCGGACGACTACCTGGCGTTCCGCGCCAAGTACAAGGTCTGGGGCGACTCGCAGACGCTCAAGCCGACCTACCAGAAGTGAAAGCTGCCTGAAAGGAGCGCCGGGGCCTCGCGCCCCGGCCTTTTTTTATGAACGGACTGCTTCGGCTCGGCGCCCGCCTCGCCAACCCGGCGGTGATCGCCATCCTGGTGCTGCTCGCGCTCGGGTTCGGCTTCGCCTACGTCTCCGGCCTCAATCCGGACCAGCGCGAGGAGCTGCTGTACCAGGCGCAGCGCTTCCTGCCGATCGTCATGTTCCTCACCCTCGGGGTGCTGCTCTTCTCGGGCTACCCGGTGGCGTTCATCCTCGGGGGCCTCGCGCTCGTCTTCGGCCTGCTCGGATATCTGCTGGGTTCCTTCAAGCTGGTGCAGTTCTTCAACTTCGTGCCGCGCATCTGGGGCCAGGCCGCCGAGAACCTGGTGCTGGTCGCGATCCCGACCTTCATCTTCATGGGCGTGATGATGGAAAGGAGCGGCATCGCGCAGGACCTGCTCTACTGCGTGCAGGTGCTCCTGAAGAAGGTGCCCGGCGCGCTCGCGCTCGGGGTCACCATCATGGGAACGATCCTCGCCGCGATGACCGGCATCATCGGCGCCTCGGTCACCATGATGACCGCGCTCGCGCTGCCCACCATGATGAAGCAGGGCTACAGCCACGCGCTCGCCACCGGCACCATCGCCGCGGCGGGCACGCTCGGCATCCTGATTCCGCCCAGCATCATGCTGATCATCATGGCCGACCTGATGGGCGTGTCCGTGGGCAACCTGTTCTCCGCGGCGATCATTCCGGGGTTGACGCTTGCGGCGATGTACCTGGTGTTCGTGTTCTTCGCCGCGAAGATCAGGCCCTCGCTCGCGCCGCCGCTGCCGCCGGACCTGCTCACGGTGCCCAAGGGAAAGATGGCGCCGCTGCTGTGGCGCGCGTTCTTCCCGCCGGTGTTCCTCATCGGCACCATCAAGCTCTCGATCCTGTTCGGCTGGGCGACTCCCAGCGAGGCGGGCGCGGTGGGCGCGGCCGGTGCGATCGCGCTCGCCTGGTTCTGGGGGCGCCTGAACTGGAAGATGATGGACACCGTGTGCCAGGCATCCGCCCGCACGATCTCGATGGTGTTCTTCATCATCATCAGCGCCACCTGCTACGCCTACGTCTACCGCGCCCTCGGCGGCGACGACATCGTCGAGCATCTCATCAAGGAGGCGGGCCTGGGCAGCTGGGGGTTCCTGTTCCTCGTCATGGGGATCGTGTTCCTGCTGGGGTTCTTCCTCGACTGGATCGAGATCACCCTCATCGTGCTGCCGGTGTTCTCGCCGCTCATCAAGACGCTCGACTTCGGCGCCCACGTGCCGCAGGCCGACATCGTCTACTGGTTCATCATCCTGATGGCGGTCAACCTGCAGACCTCGTTCCTCACGCCGCCCTTCGGCTTCGCCCTTTTCTACATCAAGGGCATCGCGCCGAAGGAGGTGAAGATCCAGAGCATCTACAAGGGCATCATCCCGTTCGTCATCCTGCAGCTGATCGGCCTGATCCTGGTGATCACGTTCCCGCAGATGGCGCTCTGGCTGATGAAGGTGAGCTACAGTTGAGGCGACCGACATGGGCGAAGCGAACAACGCGCACGAGGTGACGGGCGAGCCGCCGAAGGCGGTCCGGGTGGCGGATCGCCTGCGGCGCGTGGTGGATTTTGTCGGGCGCTGGGGCGCGTGGTTCGCGATTCCCGTGATCGTGGTCACCTGCCTCGACGTCATCCTGCGAAAGGCCAAGTACGTGGACGCGCAGGGGATGACGCACAGCGTGGTGCTGTGGCTGCGTGAGCGCGGCATCATGATGTTCGACTCCACCATCCTGCAGGAGCTGGAGTGGCACTTCCATGCCGCGCTCTTCACGCTGGTGCTCGGCTACGGCGTGATCTACAACACGCACGTGCGCATCGACCTGATCCGCGACAACCTGGAGTTCCGAAAGAAAGCGTGGCTCGAGATCGCGGGCCTCACGTTCTTCATGATCCCCTACTGCGCGATCGTGATCTACTTCGCCTTCGACTACGTGCACAGCTCGTTCATGGTGAACGAGGGCTCGGCCTCCACCGTCGGGCTCGGCCACCGCTGGATCATCAAGACCACCCTCGTCATCGGCCTGCTCGTGGCGGTGGTCTCCGGCATCGCCGCCTGGCTGCAGGTCGCGACGATCCTGTGGGGGC
>CAZVHU010000029.1:0-26727 GCA_964627075.1 uncultured Enterobacteriaceae bacterium
AGGTCAAGGGCTTCGGCCGGCAGAAGGGCCACACCGAGCTCTACCGCGGCGCCGAGTACGTGGTGGACTTCCTGCCCAAGGTGAAGATCGAGGCCGCGGTCAAGTCGGAGATGCTGGAGCAGGTGATCGAGGCGATCGAGAAGTCCGCCCGCACCGGCAAGATCGGCGACGGCAAGATCTTCGTCTTCGAGCTCGAGAAAGTGGTCCGCATCCGCACCGGCGAAACCGACGCCGCTGCGCTCTAGGAGATCGCAATGAGGAAACTGCTCGCATTGATCTGCCTCGCCACGGGAATCGCCTTCGCGGGCGCAGCCCTGGCGCAGGACAAGCCCGCCGCGGCCCCCGACAAGCCCGCCGCCGAGGCGGTCAAGAAGGAGGAAGCGAAGCCCGCCGAGGCGAAGCCGGCGCCCGTTCCCAACAAGGGCGACGTCGCCTGGATGCTGGTGTGCACGGCGCTGGTGCTGATGATGAGCGTTCCGGCGCTGGCGCTCTTCTACGGCGGCATGGTGCGCTCGAAGAACGCGCTCTCGGTGCTGATGCAGGTGTTCGTGGTGTTCTCGCTGGTGACGGTGCTGTGGTTCGTCTACGGCTACAGCCTCGCCTTCACCGAGGGTAACGCCTACTTCGGCAGCTTCGACCGCCTGTTCATGAAGGGCATCGCCGACCCGTTCAAGGGCGAGTACGCGATGGCGGCGACCTTCTCCAAGGGCGTGGTGATCCCGGAGATCGTGTTCGCCGCGTTCCAGGCGACCTTCGCCGCGATCACCTGTTGCCTCGTGCTGGGGGCGTTCGCCGAGCGCATCAAGTTCTCCGCGGTGCTCGCCTTCACGGTGCTGTGGTTCACCTTCGCCTACACGCCGATCGCGCACATGGTGTGGTTCTGGATGGGCCCCGACGCCTACACCGATCCAAAGGTGGTCGACGCGGTGAACGCCAAGGCGGGCCTGATCTGGCAGTGGGGCGCGCTGGATTTCGCCGGCGGCACCGTGGTGCACATCAACGCCGGGGTCGCCGGGCTGGTCGGCGCCTACCTCGTCGGCAAGCGCATCGGCTTCGGGCGCGAGGCGCTGATGCCGCACAACCTCACGCTCACCATGATGGGCGCGGCGCTGCTGTGGGTGGGCTGGTTCGGCTTCAACGCCGGCTCCGCGCTCGAGGCGAACAACTCGGCCGCGCTCGCCTTCGTGAACACCTTCCTCGCCACGGCCTGCGCGGTGCTGGCGTGGACCGCGGGCGAGGCGATCTTCAAGGGCAAGCCCTCGATGCTCGGCGCCGCTTCGGGCGCCGTGGCGGGACTGGTCGCGATCACGCCGGCGGCCGGCAACGTCGGAATCGCGGGCGCTTTCGTGATCGGCACCGCCGCGGGCCTGGTGTGCCTGTGGGGCGTTAGCGGCCTGAAGCACATGCTCAAGGTGGACGACTCGCTGGACGTCTTCGGCGTGCACGCGGTCGGCGGCATCCTGGGCGCGCTGCTCACCGGCGTGTTCGCCTCGCCCGCGCTCGGCGGCCCCGGCTTCGTGGAAGACTGGGTCACGGTGAAGCAGGGGTTCTCCTCGATCGGCGCGCAGCTCTGGGTGCAGGCGAAGGCGGTCGGCCTGACGGTGATCTGGACGGCGGTCGTCGCGGCGATCGCGTTCAAGCTGGTCGACTGGACGATCGGCCTCAGGGTGGCGGAGGAAGAGGAGCGCGAGGGCCTGGACGTCGCCTCGCACGGCGAGGCGGCCTACCGCATGTAAGGTCCGCGCGTCAGTGGTGCAAGAGGGCGCCCGCGGGCGCCCTTTTTCTTGCGGGGGCTGTTTGCAACCCAGCCCCTTTGGTCGTCAGCACTCAATCACGTTTACCGCCAAGCCGCCGCGGCTCGTTTCTTTGTATTTGGCCATCATGTCGCGGCCCGTATCGCGCATGGTCTTGATCACTTTGTCAAGCGACACGTAGTGGGTTCCGTCGCCGCGCAACGCCATACGTGCGGCGTTGAGCGCCTTGACCGACGCCATGGCATTGCGCTCGATACACGGAATCTGCACCCGGCCTCCAACCGGGTCACAGGTCAAGCCGAGGTTGTGTTCCATGCCGATCTCTGCGGCATTCTCGACTTGCCGCGGCGTGCCGCCCATGACGGCAGCCAGTCCGGCTGCCGCCATCGAGCAGGCGACACCCACCTCACCCTGGCAACCGACTTCGGCGCCGCTGATCGACGCGTTTTCCTTGTACAGCAAGCCGATCGCGCCTGCGGTCAGCAGGAAGTCGCGAACGCCTTGCTGCGAAGCGCCGGCGCAAAATCGATCGTAATAGTGCATCACGGCGGGCACGACGCCCGCCGCCCCGTTGGTTGGCGCCGTCACGACACGACCGCCGCCGGCGTTTTCTTCGTTGACCGCCATCGCGCAGACATTGAGAAAGTCCAGAATCATCAATTGGTCCTTGAGCGCCTGGTCGGGCCGGGCGCTGAGCGAACGGTGCAGCGCAGCAGCCCGGCGCTTGACCCGCATGCCCCCGGGCAAATAGCCTTCGGTCCGGCAGCCGCGGGCCACACAAGCCTTCATTGCGTCCCAGATTCGATCCAGTCCGGCGTCCACTTCGGGGTCGCTGCGCCACGCGTGTTCGTTGGCGCGCATCACCTGCGCAATCGACAACCTGGTCTTGACGGTGATGGCCAACAACTCGTCGCCGCTGGAAAACGGGTGTGCGACTTCGGTCTGGCCAAGCACAGCACGCGGCTTGTCTACGGACGCGTCGGCCTCTTCCTGCGAGACGACGAAACCACCGCCGACCGAGAAATACCGGCGCTCCTCCAGCAAGGTGCCAGCACCGGAGAACGCGCTGAATCGCATGCCGTTGGAGTGGAACGGCAACGCTTCGCGGCGCATGAATAGGATGTCGGCGCGCTCATGAAAGGCGATCGGCTGTTTGCCGTCAGCCAGCAGTTTGGCCTGGGCGCGAATCTGCTCGATCCGGCCGTCTATGCTGTCCGGGTCTATCTGCTCGGGCATCAAACCCTCCAGCCCCAACATCACGGCCGTGTCCGTACCGTGGCCTTTGCCGGTCGCTCCCAACGATCCGTACAGTTTCACTTCGATGCGCGCGGTCTGCGACAGCTGGTTTGACTTGCTCAGGCGCCGCGCAAACATGGCCGCCGCTTTCATCGGGCCAACCGTGTGCGAGGACGACGGGCCGATGCCGATCTTGAACAGGTCGAAAACACTCAGGGCCATCGCCGCCCTTTTCAGAAGTTTGTGCTGCCGTTCAAACGGGAACCGGGGAACGCCGGCATAAGGCGATCGCCTGCTCGAATCAGCTTCTCGACCGCACTGTTACCCAGATGGCGCAGCATGTCACATACGTCGCCGGTCACGTAAGGAGATTGCGGGTCGTTCGGGACCGAACGGAAACAAACCGCGCGAAACCCGGATAAACGTTTATTGTCACCGCCGCTTCAGGCGTGGTAGAGGTGCTCGACGCGATGACCCTTGCGCAGCGCCTCGGTGGCAGCCAGGTCCAGGATGAAGTCGCCGCCGTCGGTGCGACGCACGATGACTCCGTACCTGTCGGCGGCGCCTTGTACCGATACGAATTCCTCCCTCACATCCCAGAGAACTTTCTCGGGGTCCCGGGTCCGCGGATCGCCCCAGCCGCCCGCACCAGGCGTACAGATCATGACCGTGTCGTACTTGCCCACGGATTGCGTCATCTTCGAATAGGCAAGCTGCTCGCACTGGCCATCGGCGTGGACGATCGTGCACGCCGAGTTGCCCCCGGATCCTCCGCCTTCGACGCCCCAAGGCCGCAGGCGAGAGCGGTCGGTGGACACCGTCAGCACTGTCTTCTCGCTCATGACCTGGATCTCGCGTCGCATCCCCAACCCGCCCCGGAATCTTCCCGGCCCCTCCGAGTCGGGCACCAGGCCGTAGCTCTGTACGAATAACGGATAGGTGCTTTCGATGACTTCGACCGGCGCGTTGCGGGTATTGGTCATGTGGCATTGCACCGCATCCGTTCCGTCCTGGGAGTGCATGGCTCCCTGTCCACCGGCGTAGGTTTCGATGTAGTTGTAAAGATGTCCAGTCCGCGGATCGACGCCCCCGATATTGAAGAGACTGGTCACACCGTTACTTGCCGCCGCGGCCCGCTCCGGCATCGCCTGCACGAGCGCGCCAAGCAGAACGTCGACGATCTTGGGCGCCACGATGATCGTCGCGTTGCCGATTGCTGCCGGTGGCCGCGCGTTGACCACCGTACCCTCCGGGGCAACAACGTGAATCGGCCGATAGGAGCCGACATTGGGGGGCAGACCCGGATCGACCAGAGCCTTGACGACGTAGTAGCAGGCGCTGATCGCACAGGCCTTGTTGCTGTTGAAGGAATCGTCGATCTGCGCATCGGTGCCGGCGAAGTCGAACGTTATCTCCCCATTGCCGACCGTCACCTCGGCGCGAATCTTGATGCGTTCGGGTGTTTGCGGCGTTCCTTCGATGTAGTCCTCGAACCCATAGCGGCCCGCGGGAATGTCGGCGAGCCCCGCGCGCGTGCGCCGCTCCGAATAGTCAAACAGCTCTGCAATGAACGCATTCAGGCGGTCGAGCGAGTACTGGCCGGTCAGCTCCTGCAAGCGTTTGCGCCCCACGTTGTTGCAGGCCATCTGGGCGTGGATGTCGCCGTCGACTTCGCGGCTTGTCCGCACATTCTGTTTGATCAGGCTGAGAAGCTCTTGGTCCACGGCGCCGCACTTGACCAGCTTTACGGGGGGAATCTGCAGGCCTTCCTGGTAGATTTCGCGCAGACCGATGGCCATGCTGCCGGGCGCGTACCCGCCGACGTCGACATGGTGGGCCATGTTCGCTACGAGAAACGCCACCTTGCCACCCACAAACACCGGCGAGACCATCGTTACGTCGTTGAGATGTCCCGGCCCCGTCGGGTAGGGAACGTTGACGACGATGTGGTCCCCGTCCTCCATCGCCTCGAGCGGGTACCGGCTCAGCACGTTGTCCAGCGCCGAGGGCATGATCCCGAGATGCACCGGCGAGCCGAGCTCGGTCTGCGCGATCACTTCGCCCTTGGGGGTGTAGATCGCGCAGGAGCAGTCGCGCCGGTCCTTGATGTTGGTGGAATAGGCCGTGTGGATCAAGGCCATGTTCATTTCATCGGTAATGGAATGCAGCGCATTCATCACGACCTGCAGCGCGATCATGTCGATGCCAGCCATGATGATTAGCCCTTTCGCTGAATGATGAGGTTGCGGAAGTTGTCGACGGTGAGGTCGTACCCCTCGAACAGCACGGTCGTCGAGTCGAATTGCTCGACGATCGCGGGAGCCGCCACTCGCATGCCGCTCGCGAGCAGGCTGCGGTCGTACACCGGGATGTCCCGGAACCGGCCGTCCATGTAGACGCGCCGCTCGCCTTTCTTCGCCGGTTCCGATTCCTTTGTTCCGGCCGCTTCCCGTCTGAACTCCGGCTTGCGTCGCCCGCCGATCGCCGTCAGCCTCAGCGTCACGATCTCTGCCGTCGCGGGAGGCATGTCGTAGCCGTATCCCTCGCGATGCAGGCGTCCAAGTGCGCCAGCCATTGCCTCCAGATCGGCCCGTTGGTAATCCTTGCCGTCTAGCGGCACGGGAAGCTCGTAACCCTGGCCTTGGTAGCGCATGTCGGCAGTCCGATGAAAGACGATCGCCTCCCGAGACAGCCCTTCGGAGAGCATTTGCGCGGTTGCCTTGTTCTCCATTTCCCGGAACGCGGCATTGAGCGCTCCAGGATCGAGCCGGTCGATCAGCGCGAGAAACGTGCGCGAATAATCGTGACGGAAATCGGCCGTTAGCAGGCCGAGTGCGCACGTCACGCCGGGGCCGACCGGCACCAGCATGGTCGGAATGCCGAGTTCCCGTGCCAGCGCGACGCCGTGCACTGGCCCCGCACCGCCAAAGCAGACCAGGGTGAAATCCCGCGGGTCGAATCCCTTCTCCACCGACACCAGGCGGATGCCGCGGATCATCGTCGCGTTGACGACACGCACGATGCCTTCGGCGGCATCCTCCACGGACAGGCCCGCCGGTTCGGCAATCTTCCGTCGAATGGCTTCCCGCGCGCTGTCGGCATCGAGACCGATGTTGCCGCCCGCGAAGTATCGAGGATTCAGGTAGCCGAGCACGACGTTCGCATCGGTCACCGTTGGCTCCTCGCCGCCACGCCCGTAACACACCGGCCCGGGGTCGGCACCCGCGCTCTCGGGCCCGACCTGGAGGGCTCCGCCGGCGTCGATCCTCGCAATCGACCCGCCGCCGGCCCCCAGGGTCTTGATGTCGATCATCGGAATCTTGATCGGATGACCGCCGATGTCGCTTTCCGTGGTAAAGGAGGGCACACCTCGATGCGCGAGTGAGACATCGAACGACGTGCCGCCCATGTCTATGGTGATGATGTTCTCGAAACCTGCCGTCTTCGAGAGCGCCAGACCCCCGAGCACACCGGCGGCCGGCCCCGAAAGGACCGTATGGACGCTTTTCCGGCCGGCCGTTTCCGCCGTCATCACGCCGCCGTTCGACTGCATGATGTTGAGGCCCGTGTCGACGCCGACGTCGCGCAGGCTTTCCACGATCCGGCGCAGGTAGCGCTCGACGATGGGCATGACGTAGCCATTGATGACGGTGGTGCTCATTCGCTCGTACTCCTTGAATTCCGGGAGCACGTCGCTCGACAGCGAAACCTTGACACCGGGAACTTCGGCGCCCAGGAGGTCGCGGATGCGCCTCTCGTTGGCAGGGTTCGCGTAAGCGTGCAACAGGCATACCGCTACGACGCCGACCTCCTGCCGCCGGATCGACCGCGCGATCGCCCGAACCGCGGCCTCGTCGAGCGGTCGCTGGATCTCGCCCGTGTAAAGGACGCGCTCGGGCACCTCGAAGCGCAGATGCCGCGGAACGAGCGGGTAGGGTCGGCGCTCGAAGAAATCGTAGAGCTTTGGCCGCGTCTGCCGGCCGATGTGCAGGACATCGCGAAATCCCGCTGTCGTGATCAACGCAGTCTTGACGCCCCTGCGCTCGATCAGTGCGTTCGTCGCGACGGTCGTCCCATGAATGAAGAAGTCGATCGTGCCCGGGTCAATCCCGAACTGGGTCGCGATCCTGCGGATCCCGTTTAGGACGCCCTGGTCGGGGGATTTCGGCGTCGACGGAACCTTGGTGAGTTCCAGCGCGCCGGTTCGTTCGTCAAACACGACCAGATCGGTAAAGGTTCCACCGACATCCACACCTAGCTTGATCATCTTCGACTCATCCTCTTTCGCTGTTGTGCATTGTTCTAGCGCCCCTAAGGTCACGGACCCATGATCAGATCGGGAAGCCACAGGGAGATCTGGGGCACATAGGTCAGTAGCAGCAGACAGGCGATGAGCGGTATCAGCAGCGGGAGGCACGCCTTGACCAGAGATTCGAACTTGACGTCGGCGGTCCCCATCATCACGAACAGTCCGATGCCCATCGGAGGCGTGATGATGCCGATGGTGATATTCAGATTCATCACGATCCCGAACTGCACCGGATCGACGCCCAGCTCCTTGACGATCGGCAGCACGATCGGTGCGGTCAGGATGAGCACCGGGATCGGTTCGAGCAGGCATCCCAGGATCAACAGGAAAATGTTGATGAGAAGCAGCAGCGTCACCTTGTCGGTGGTCAGGGCGAACAGCAGATCTGCGAGCCGCTGCGAGGTGCCGTCGAACACGTAGATCCAGCCTGCGACCATCGAAACCGCGATGATGAACATGACGCTGATCGTCGATTTGGTCGATATGGCAAGGCTGTCGGCAAGGCCCCGCAGCCGGGTCTCGCGGTAGAACGCGCCGAGCACCAGCGCATAGAGGATCGCGACCACGCCGACCTCGGTCGGCGTGATGATGCCGAACCCCATCCCGGCAACGACGAGCACCGGAACGAACGCCACCGGCAACGCGGCAGCGAGCCTCCGTCCGGTCTCGGGCAGCGGTGTCCTGCGCTGCATCGGGCAGGGCTCGATCCCGAAGCGCGCCATGATGAAGATAGTCGCCATCAGCGCGATGCCGATGACGATGCCGGGAATGATGCCCGAGATGAACAGCCGCCCGATCGAAACCTCGGCGATGATTCCGTAGATGATGAGATTGATACTCGGCGGAATCATCGGCCCGACGACGGAGGAGCACAGCGTCACCGCTGCCGCAAAGGCCCGACGATAGCCATGTTTCACCATTTCGGGAACGCCCAATGCGCCAAGACCGGCGGCGTCCGCCAGCGCCGATCCGGAGATGCCCGCGAAGATCATGTTGGCGACGACCATGACGTGCGCCAGGCCGCCGCGCCAATGCCCGACCAGGGCGGCGGCGAAAGACCAGATGCGGCGACTGAGACCCATGGTCGTGAACAGGTTGCCGGCGAGGATGAAAAACGGCACCGCCAGAAGCGCAACGCTGTGCACTCCCTCGATCATGTACTGGGGAACGATCGCCAGATTGCGGTCCAGCAGCATCAGCGGGAGCAGGAGCGAGAGCCCGATCGCCATCGACACCGGCACTCGCAGCGCCAGCAGGACGATGAAGGTCGCCGTCAGCAGGAGCGAAATCACCGGCTTCCCTCCCGGTCTGAGCCACGCGGCGCAACACCGTCCCGGGTCATGGCGACGGTCCGTCGATCCGATTCCAGTTCGCCACGAGATCGCGTACCGACGCCAGCACTTGGTAAATGGCGATCCACAGGCAACCCGCGGCGGCAGCCAGGATCGGCAGAGTCGTGATGCCCCTGGAGATCGGAAATGTGGGATGGGTCATCGTGCTGGTCAGCCGGAAGTAGGCCAGCGACGACTCGAGCAACACGCCGAAGAACCAGGTCGTGCCGGCCGCGATCGCCACGTCGAGGATCAACCGCGCGCGGCGCGGCAGCCGATCGTAGAAGTAGCCCATCGCCACGTCTTCGCTCCGCCCCAGCAGGACGAGGTAGCCGACGAAGTACATCGCGACGCACAGCTCGAGGGAAACCTCGACCCGATACAGGGACGAATCTCCGAAGAAGTAACGGCCAGCGATCTCGATGGCGTTGAGCGTCACGGCGCCGACCAGCGCCGCGACGCACAGCCACAGCGTCACGTCCGACACCCACCGGACCGCGCGCTCGTATCGCCCGAGCAAGGCCTCGATCACGGCCGCAACCGGACTCACCCGCGTTACTTGACTGCCTGCAGCCGATCGTAGATACCGGCCGGGATGAAGCCTTCCTTTTCGAGATCGCGAATGACGGGCCGCATCTTCTCGATCCCCGGCTTGAGATCGAGCACGGTGTACTCGATGCCGTGCTCCTTCTTCATGCGCTCGAGATCGCGCTCGATGTCGCGCTCGGAGGAAGCCATGTACTCCTGGCCGGCTTGCTTGGCTGCGTCGATCAGCGCCTTCTGGTTCTGGGGGCTCAAAGTCTGGAACTTCTTCTTGTTCATCACCACGGTGAGCAGACCCCAGTATTCGTCGGTACGGGCGACGTACTTCGCGACCTCGGTGAACTTCATCGAGTAGACAAGGTTCATCGGCGCGGTGACGCCTTCGACCAGTCCCTGCTTGAGGCCCAGGTAGACATCGGTCCAGGGCAGGACGACGACCTGCGTGCCGAGCGCGGTCCACGAGCGCCGCCAGGTATCGATCGGCGCAATGCGCAGCTTCAAGCCTTTCAGGTCGTCGAAGTTGCGGATCGGCCGTGTGGAAACGAGAACGCGGTACGGACCGCGCTCCCAATCCGACGCGAGCACCCTCAGCCCGACTTTGTCGAGCGGGTCATCGAACAACTCCTTCCAGACCGGGCTCTTGAGGATCTTGCGGAACTGCGCCTGGCTGGGCACCGCGTAATTGAGGCCGAGCGCCTTGAGGCCGGGGCTGAAGCGCTCGAACTCAACGTTGCCGCCAACGTAGATGTCCTGGTTCCCCAGAACCGTGCTGTCGATCATGGCAGTAGCTTTGCCGAGCTGCTCCGACGGAAACATTTCGATCACCACCTCCCCCTTGGTTTTTTCCTTGACCAGCTCGACAAAGCGGTCGGCCGCGATACCCTCGGGGCTCGTCTTGGGCGTGATATGGCCGGCCTTGAGCACGGTCGCGGCGTTGGCGGGTGCGGCCACCGCCAGCGCCAGAACCAGAGAGCCGACGATACTGCAGATGCGACGCGTCATGTCTTCCTCCTTGATTGTCGGACAGGCTTGCGAACCAGCGATGCTGCGAATGTGGAGCGTCATGTCTTCCTCCTTGATTGCCGGACAGGCTCGCCGCCCGCCCGGGTCGATCGGCGCCGAGGCACCGGTCACTCATCCTCCGCGGCGGATTTCACCAGACCGCGAAGAAATTCGAATCCCGCAGGGCGGCCGCCATGATCGGCGGCGACGTCAAGCACGACCTGCCACAGATATCGGGCGCTCATGCTGTCCGCGAGAACGTGAAACCCCGGGGCTCCGCCCCGATCCCACCTCAGCACGATAGAAGCAACACCGGCGACCATCGTCTGGGCGATCGACAGGTCAACGAATCGATCGACCCGGAAATCCACTGCGCACACCTTGGCGAGCACTTCGGGAACTTCAGAGCCGGCCAGCGCGATCCAGGCGTGAGTGTCCCGTCTCGCCACCGAATGGAAGCCATCGGCCTCGTCCAGCCCCTCCACCCCGGCGGGCAGCACGCTCGGGTGGTCAAGATCAGGGAGGATCAGCGCCTCGCCGTCGCTCAGTCGGCCGCAAAGGCCGCCCCGAGGGAGCACCAGACTGGTGTTGTTGCGGCCTGGCACGGGCACGCCGGCCGCGCGGAGCGACATCCAGACGTTCCAACCCTTGAAGCCGATCCGCGGCAGGGGAGACAGGTCGATCACCGCGCAGGCCGGGGCAGGCGAAGTGTCCCCGAACGCCGCCGCGATCGCGGCGTCGCCCAACGGCGCGAACCTCGCGCCGGACTGCGCGAGTTCGTGGCAGAGCGGCGAGCGCCGAAGGAAATCGGTGGCGGTCGTCATCGCATTTGCGCTTCGCCATCGGGGTCGTAGAAGGGCAGCGAAGTCACCGTTGCTTTGACGTCGCGACCGGCCTCTAACCGGATGGTCAGAACAGTCCCAGGTGCGGAGCGATCCGGCCGCACGTAAGCGAGTCCGATCACCTTGCCGCACTTGCGCGAGGAAGACGCGGAAGTCACGACTCCGGCCATCTCGCCCGCCTCGACCACAAGGCAGGATTCCCGGGGGACGGGCGAGTCGAAGGGCATTGAGAATCCGACCAGGCGGCGCTTCTGCGGCTGGCGGTCACGCAGTTCGACCGACCGCGCACCGACGTAGAACTCCTTGCCGCGGCCCAGCGCCCATTGCATGCCGGCTTCCAGCGGCGTTGTCAGGCCGTCGGTGTCCTGCCCGACGACAATGTGACCCTTTTCCAGTCGCAGCACGCGCTGCGCCTCGATTCCGACCGCCCGGACGCCCAATGCTCGGCCTGCCCCGGCGAGTACGTCCCACAAGGCTTCGCCCAACTGGCTGGGCACATGGATCTCGTACCCGAGTTCCCCGACGAACCCGATCCGAAGCAGCCGGGCGGGAATACCCGCAAGCCTGCACTCGCGCACGGCCAGATATGGGAACGACTCCGCGCCTAGATCGATGCCTTCGGCCAGGCGCGACAGCAACTGCCGCGATCGCGGTCCGGCAACGTTCACGGCCGCATAGCCGGCGGTGACATTGGCGAGATCGACCTTGAGGCGCCACTGGGCGTTCCACCAAAGCATCTGCCGGAACACGTTGTCCGCGCCCCCGGTCGTGGCCGTCAGATAGAAGCGCTGTTCACCGAGCCGCGCCGCGACCCCGTCGTCGACGATCGTGCCGGCCTCGTTGAGCAGGAGCAGGTAGCGAATGCGGCCGATCGGCTGCCTGGCATGGCTCAGCGTAGCAATGCGGTCGAGGAACGAAGCCGCATCCGGTCCCCGCACCTCGATCTTGCCCAGCGTGGAAACGTCGATCATGCCGACGCCCTCGTGCACCGCCGCGATTTCTCGCTCGATCGAATCGTCCCGTTCGTCGGGCTGTCCGTAGTAGGCAGGCCGCCACCAGGGACCGGCAGCGAACATCTGCGCGCCCAAGGCGATGTGGCGGTCGTGCATGGGCGTGCGCCGCTCGGGCTGGAAATTCCGGCCTGCGAGCACGGCAAGCTTCTCGCCCACGACAGGCGGGCGGGCCGTCGTGACTCCTACCCGATCGACTGGCCGTCCGGTGTGGCGCGCGATGAGCCTCGCCGCCGCCAACGCTGACTGGCGGCCTTGGCTCGGCCCCATGCCCAGGGTCGAGAAGCGCTTGAGCAACTCGACCTGCGTATAACCTTCGCCGAGGGCGTTGGCGACATCGGCGATCGTGAGATCCTCGTCGAGATCGACGAACTCCCTGCCGCGCGGGTGAGGGAAGATCGGCCAGGCGACGTTGACCGCGCCGGCGCGATCTGCGACCTGCGCCGGTACAGCGCCGGTGCCGAGCCCTACGGCACGCGCGGCCTCCCAGCCGGCGCGCCGGCCGTCGGCAACGACCGCGTCCGGGCCATGCAGACCGTTGAGCGCCCCCGCGAGGTGCACGCCGTCGGGCACGTCTTGCACCGTGAACGTTGCCCGGGCCTCGTCATAGCCAACGCGCGCTCCCGCGTGCGCGGCAAGGTGATATTCGGGGACGTAGCCGGGGCTCATGCAGACAAGGTCACACTCGAAGCTTTCGCCGTCGAGGACGATGCCACCGACGCGGGCACCGCCTGCCGCCGGCCGCGCTTCGTCGACCCGCTTGACGGCAAGGATCCTCATCCCGCGCCCCGCCGCCTCGGTCATCAACGGTGCCTCGACTGGCGCAGGCCTGAGATCGGCGATGGCGCCGATTTCGACTCCCGCCTCGGCGAGATCGAGCGCGACACCGTAACCCATGTCGTTACCCGTCACCACGACTGCGCGCCGACCCGGTCGGATGCCGTAGAGCTGGATAAGTCGCTGCGCACCCGAGCCCAGGACGATGCCGGGCAGATCGTTGTTGCGGAACACCACCGGTTGTTCGAGCGATCCTGTGGCGAGCACGACCCGTCTCGCGCGCAACTTGACCAAACGGTCCCCTTGGACGAGCGACAGCCAGTTGTCAGCGTAGAGGCCGGTGCAGACGGTATCCGACAGAACGTTGACGTTTCGCGATCCTCGAACCGCGTTGGCCAAATCCGCCAGCCGCGTGTCCGCAAGCCGGCGGTCGGCGTCGAACCGCGCGAAGCTGAGGCTGCCGCCAAGAACGGGGTTCTCGTCGACTAGCATGACTTCGGCGCCCGCCTTGGCAGCCTCGATTGCCGCGGCAAGACCGGCTGGCCCGGCGCCGATGACAGCGATATCGCAGAAGCGATGGATCTTGTCGGACGGGGCGGGTTGTTCCCTGCCGATCCTTACCCGGCCGAGACCGGCACGGGCCCTGAAAAGAGGTTCCCAGAATTTCTGCCAAGCGCCACTGGGTCGAAAGAAGGCGCGGTAATAGAACCCGACCGGAAGGAACGGTGCCAAAAGGCCTTGGAGCGCGTGCCAGTCACGGTTAAGGCTGCCGGAGTAGTGTTGGCCGAACGCTTCCATGCCGTCATGAATCGCGTATCGGTCCGCAGGCGCGTTGGGCTCGCCGGCAAGCTGCACCAGCGCGTTGCCGTCGCGGCCCGACACCGTGAGCGGACCGCGCGGCCGGTGGTACTTGAACGATCGCGCGACCATCCAGATCCCGTTGGCGACAAGGGCGCTGGTGACCGTGTCGCCGTGGAATCCGCAGACGGTGCTGCCCTCGAACCGGAACTTGAGCGGCCGGTCGCGATCGAGGAAGCGGCCCGCAGGCGCCGGGAGCCGGAACGCACCGCCCGTTGTCATTTCCACACGCCCCCCGAATCGCACAGGTCTTTCGCCGGATAGGTACGCTGGATGGCGTCGGTGCGCGTGTCGCGCTCGGCAATGAACCAGTACGAGGTGGGCAGATGGCACCACCACTCGCGCACTACGCCCGCGCGATTCTCCCGCATCCAGACATGCGCCGCCCAATCAGCGTCCGAACATCGGGTCGGTGGCGGCATCTCGCAGACCTCGCCGTGGCAGGCGAACTCGGAGATATTGCGGGCTCCGTTCAGTGGGCAGACCATGATCTTCATGACGGCGGGCTCAGTGTGCGATCGCGGACGAACCCATTTCGTTGACAAGATCGAACGTCGAGAAACGATCCAGCCGGAAGGCGCGCAGGACATCGGGCACCTTGCGCCTGGCAATGCTCTCCGCCAGATATTTGCCGGTCGCCGGCGTGGCCTTGAAGCCCCAAGTCCCGCAGCCGGCGTCTAGCCAGTAGTTGGCAACGGGGCTTTCGCCAATGATCGGGCTAGCGTCGGGTGTGATGTCGGTAACACCGGCCCATTGGCGCATGACACGGACCTTGGCCAGGAAGGGGAACAGCTCGACCGTGTGCGCGGCCATCGACTCCTTCATGCCGAGGGTTACACGGGTGGTGTAAAGCTCGTAGGGGTCTACATTGCCCCCGATCAGGATCTCGCCGCGCGAGGTCTGCGAAATGTACGTGTGCATGTCGGCCGAGCTGACCAGCGGGTCGAGGAAGGGCTTCAACGGCTGAGTCACCATCGCCTGTAGCGGGATCGACCGGATCGGCAGCGGAAAACCTGCCATTCGCGCCATCTCGGAGCTCATGCCGGCAACGGCTTGGACTACGTCGCCGGCGGCGATGAACCGACCGGGGATCTCGACCCCGGAAACCCGGCCTTGCTCCACCCGGATGCCGGTTACCGCCGTTCGCTGATGGATCTCGACACCCATTTGCGCCGCGCGCCGGGCGTAACCCCACGCGACGGCGTCGTGGCGCGCGGTCCCGCCATCGGCATGCCACAGGCCCGCAAGGATCGGAGCCCGCAGCCGCTCCGTGTTGAGAAAGGGTACGAGATCCTTGATCTGTTTGAGGTCCACCATCTCGCTGCGGACCCCATCGAGCTTGTTCACCTCGGCGCGCAGGCGGAAGGCCCGGATCGTTCCCTCGGAATGGGCGAGGTTGAGTTGGCCCCGGCGCGAGTACATCAGGTTGAAACCCAGTTCTTGCGAAAGCTGGCGGTACAACTCGACCGATACCTTGTGAAAGCGCACCGCCTCCGGCGTGGAGTAGTTGGATCGGATCACCGCGGTGTTGCGCCCCGTGTTCCCGCCGCCGATGTATCCCCTCTCGAGGACGCATACGCGCGTGATCCCCCAATCGCGAGCCAGGTAATACGCGGTCGCCAGGCCGTGTCCGCCGCCGCCAACAATTACGACGTCGTACGAGGGCTGGATGTCGCCTTCCGGTGCAAGGTCCGGTGCCGCGGGGTATCGGCGGCGTACCGCATATTTGAGCAGCCCGATGGGCATCAGGCCAACTTGCGAGTCGTCCCGTCGACTGATGAAGGCCAGCGGTGCCGCATCCCCTGTACGCGTGCCTCTGAAATGTACACACTTGCATTCATTATATATACACTGAGTATTGTGTCAAGCTTCGGGGGCGCGGACTTCGGGCCGGGCTGCCGCCGGGTCGGGGCGAGCGTCGCTGCGCCGCGCAGAAAGGTCGGGGAAGGCTTATGGCAATGAACAAGGCGCGCGCGCCGGGCGCGGCGGACTCACCGATACGGCGATCGCCCCCGCGGAAGGGGATGGGCGTTCAGCGCGCGTATGACGAGATCCGCAACCAGATCCTGCATCTCGATCTGCAGCCGGGTCAGATCCTCGACGAAGCTCATTTCGTAGGCAGGTTGGGAATCTCCCGCACGCCGGTGCGACAGGCGTTCATGCAGCTGCAGGCGGACGGGCTGGTCGAGCTCCTGCCAAACCGCGGCGCACGCGTCTCGCCGCTCGATCTGACCACGGTGCGCGAGTTCTTCGAGTTATTCGAGGTCACGCAGCGAATGGCGACCCGCTGGGCCGCTCTGCGCCGCACCGACGCGGACCTGGCGCGCATCGATGCCGCGCGGCAGGCGTTCGAAGCAATGGTTGCCCAGGGGGATGTCCGCGCAATGATGGAGACGAATCTTCGTTTCCACGACGCAATCGGTTCGAGCTGCGGCAACAAGCTGGTCGGCAGGCAGTATGCGCAGCTGCTTACCCTCGCGCTCAGGCTGTCGCGTCTGGCGCTGATCTATGAACCGGACGAGCCGATGCAGACGCGGTCCCGGCATCTCGCCCAAATCGTGCGCGAGCACAGAAAAATGACCGACTTGATCTCGCGCCGTGACGCCGACCGCGCTGAGCGGATGGCGGGCGAGCACAGCAAGCTGTTTCAGCGCAGGGTCAGCGAGTATCTTGCGCACCCGCTGGCGCAACCGGTAACCGTTGAAGGGAACGGCGCGCCAGAGCCCCGGAAGGGTGCTCCGAGGGGGTCACTGGACTCCGGCAAGGAAATATCGCGATAAGTACTAGCGCGAGTTGATCTGATGGCGGTGGATTTCCGCAGCGAACTCGTCGCTCCGGCGGCCCCACCCGTCGTTGCCGCGATCGTCGATGCCGCATCGACAATCGACGGTATCTATGGCGCGGATGACCGGACGCAACGGATGGAACGTGGCCTGTCCGCCCTCTTCGAGAGGGGACTTCGGGCCTTGCCCGTCTCCTCCGGGACCGGAGGAAATGCGCTCGCTCTGGCGGCGTTGAATCCGCAGCGCGGGGCGATCTGCTGCCACGACGAAGCGCACATCGTAACGTCGGAAGGCGGCTCAGTGGAATTCTTCACGCCGGGCGCTCGCCTGGTTACGCTCCCGGGGGAGCATGGCCGCATCACGCCCGAACGCCTCGATGCCCTGCTATCGGCGACCGACAAGCACAACCCTGGGCGCATGAAGCCGTCAGTTCTGAGCTTGACGCAGGCAACCGAAGCTGGGACGGTCTATCAAGTCGAGGCCGTGGCGGAGCTTTGCGACGTTGCACATCGTCACGGCCTCAAGGTGCACATGGATGGCGCGCGTTTTGCCAATGTCGTCGGCGCGCTGGGGCTCAGTCCTGCGGCGTTGAGTTGGAAACTCGGCGTCGATGTGCTTGTCTTCGGTTTCATCAAGAACGGCGGCGCGCTCGCCGATGTGATCGTCGCTTTCGACGAGGGCGCATCTGAATTACTTCCGCGTCTGCTCAAGCGCGCGGGGCAGACCGCCGGCAAAATGCGCCTTCAGGCCGCGATGATCGAGGCCGCGCTCAAGGACGGACTATGGCTGGAGTGGGCGCGTCACGCCAATGCCATGGCGCACCGCCTCGGCGACGCGATCGCCTCGCAACCCGGACTGCGGCTCGCGCATCCGGTCGAAGTCAACGAGGTCTTCGCCCACGTTCCCGTAACCCGACAGCAAGAACTCGCCCGGAGAGGCGTCCGGTTCTCGTCCTGGCGGGCGCCGGACGCGGTTCGCTTTGTGACGCACCATGCCACAACGCCGGACGAGGTCGCCTACGTCGCGACTTGCCTCGCGCAATAATCGGTTGCCTTAGTCAAAGCGCTCGGGGTCGAATCGAACTTCGTGGGCCCATCCTAATGAATTGAGTCCGAAATGCGCTTACAGAATCTTGCCTTGCTGGCGAGAGTCGCGATCAATGGGAGATCTGGTTCATCCGGGTTTCCCGTCGGTCACCGGATAGGCCCGCAGTCCCCCGCAGTGGATCAAGGTGGACGACTCGCTGGACGTCTTCGGCGTGCACGCGGTCGGCGGCATCCTGGGCGCGCTGCTCACCGGCGTGTTCGCCTCGCCCGCGCTCGGCGGCCCCGGCTTCGTGGAAGACTGGGTCACGGTGAAGCAGGGGTTCTCCTCGATCGGCGCGCAGCTCTGGGTGCAGGCGAAGGCGGTCGGCCTGACGGTGATCTGGACGGCGGTCGTCGCGGCGATCGCGTTCAAGCTGGTCGACTGGACGATCGGCCTCAGGGTGGCGGAGGAAGAGGAGCGCGAGGGCCTGGACGTCGCCTCGCACGGCGAGGCGGCCTACCGCATGTAAGGTCCGCGCGTCAGTGGTGCAAGAGGGCGCCCGCGGGCGCCCTTTTTTTTCGCTCGGCTAGAATGCGCGCATGGCGGAAATCGCGCTCGTGCTGGCGCTTGCGGCGCTCGGGTTTGCAGTCTGGCTGGTGCTGAGGGTGCAGCGCCAGCTCGAGGACAAGCACCGCGCCATGCTCGGCGACCTGCACGACGGCCTGATGAAGCAGGGCGACCGCATCGGCGGCCACATGGAAGCGCTGCGCGAGGCGCTCGCCGGCAAGCTCGACGCGCGACTCGACCAGATATCGAACCGGGTGAGCGAGCGCCTCGACGAGGGCTTCAGGAAAACGAACGAGACCTTCGTCAGCGTGATGCAGCGCCTCGCCACCATCGACGAGGCGCAGAAGAAGATCGAGACCCTCACCGGCAGCGTCGTGAGCCTGCAGGAGCTGCTCGGCGACAAGAAGTCGCGCGGCGCCTTCGGCGAGGTGCAGCTGGAAGCCTTGGTGCGGAACGTGCTGCCGCCGGCGGCGTTCGAGATGCAGTACACGCTCCCCGGGGGCGTGCGCGCCGACTGCGTGCTCAGGCTGCCGGAGCCGACGGGACTGGTCTGCGTGGACTCCAAGTTCCCGCTCGAGAACTACCACCGCATGCTCGATGCGAAGGCGAACGACGTGGACCGGGCGCTGGCGCAGAAGCAGTTCCGCGCCGACGTGAGGAAGCACGTGGACGACATCGCGAGAAAGTACATCGTGCAGGGCCACACCTCCGACGGCGCGGTGATGTTCGTGCCTGCGGAAGCCGTGTTCGCCGAGATCCACGCCTACCATGCGGAAGTGGTGGACTACGCCAACGCGAAGCGCGTCTGGATCGTGTCGCCTACGACCCTCATGGCGGTGCTCAACACCGCGCGCGCGGTGCTCAAGGACGTCGAGACCCGCAAGCAGGTCCACGTCATCAAGGAGGCGCTCGCGCGCCTGGGGCAGGACTTCCGCCGGTTCGACGAGCGCATGAAGAAGCTCGCCGACCACATCCGCCAGGCGCACCAGGACGCCGAGGACGTGCAGACCTCCAGCCGCAAGATCAGCCAGCAGTTCCAGAGGATCGAAGCCGCCGAGCTGGACGAGCCGCCCGCCGAGCCGGCGAAAGTGGTGCGCCTGCCCGAGGAGCGCAAGCCGGGCGGGTAGATGTTTTATCTTGACCTGTTCCGCCAGCTCGAGGAAGCGGGCGTGCGCTACCTCGTGGTCGGGGGCGTAGCCGTCAACCTGCTCGGTGCCGAGCGCATGACGATGGATGTCGATCTCATGCTTTCGCTCGATTCGGCGAATCTCGGCAGGTTCCTCAAGGTGGCGCGCGAGCTGCAGCTCAAACCGGCCGTGCTTCCGGTGACGCTGGAGCAGTTCTGCGATGCGGCGACAGTCGACATCTGGGTCCGGGAGAAGCGCATGCTGGCTTTCCAGTTAAGGGGACCCGCCACCGACGCGCCATCGGTTGATATTCTGGTTCGGCCGGTCGTGCCTTTTGACCAAGCCTACGAGCGGCGCAAGCGTATCGTGATGGAAGATGTAACAGTCAGCGTCGCTGCGCCGCAGGACATCATCGCGCTAAAATCCGGAACCGGACGAAAGGTCGATGAGTCTGACATCCGGGCGCTGCAACGCCTGGACGAACTCAAGAGCCGCAGGCGAGACGACTGATGCGAATCGAGAATTACGACTACTCTTACGAGCTTACGGACGAGCAGTTGCTCCACTACAGCGCGCTGCCCGCGATCGCGAAGCTGCGCTGGCTCGACGAGGCGCGGCGCTTCACGCTGCTCGCGCGCAGGGCGCGCGCGGCGGAGGAAAATCAGGGTCAGAGCCCGATTTCGGAAATCCAGAACCGGGGTCAGACCCCAAGCGAGAAAACCGGGGTCTGACCCCAGGCGTCGCTAGGCTTCGGTACGCTCCAAAGCGCGGGGCGTGTACCAGGCCAGGCGCTCGCGCAGCCGCACCACCTCGCCGACGATCAGCAGCGCCGGGGGCTTCACGTGCGCCTCGGCGGCGAGCGCGGGCAGCGTGGCGAGCGTGCCGGTGACGACGCGCTGCCTGGGCAGCGTCGCCTTCTCCACCAGCGCGGCGGGCATGTCGCGCGGCAGTCCATGCGCCGCGAGCCGCTCGCAGATGAGCGGTAGGCCGAGCACGCCCATGTAGAACACCACCGTCTGGCGCGGGCGCGCGAGCGCCGGCCAGTCGAGGTCGAGCGTGCCGTCCTTCAGGTGCCCGGTGACGAACACGCACGACTGCGCGTAGTCGCGGTGCGTGAGCGGGATGCCGGCGTAGCTCGCCGCGCCCGAGGCGGCCGTGATGCCCGGCACCACCTCGAAGGGGATGCCGTTCGCGGCGAGCGACTCGATCTCCTCGCCGCCGCGGCCGAAGATGAACGGGTCGCCCCCTTTCAATCGCAGCACGCGCCTGCCCTCGCGCGCGAGGCGCACCATGAGGGCGTTGATCTCCTCCTGCCTGAGCGCGTGCCGGTCGGCCTCCTTGCCGACGTAGATGCGCTCGGCCTCGCGCCGCACGAGGTCGAGGATCGCGGGCGCGACGAGGTTGTCGTAGAGCACCACCTCGGCCTGCTGCAGGATCCTCAGCGCGCGCAGCGTGAGCAGGTCGGGGCTGCCGGGCCCGCCGCCCACGAGGTAAACCATGCCAGGGGCGCTCTCGCTCGCTGCACCGCCCTCGAGCGCGCGCTCCAGGGCCTGCGCCGCGGCCTGCTCGCGCCCGGAGAGAACCATCTCCGCCACCGGGCCGTCCATGACGCCTTCCCAGAAGCGGCGTCGCTGGACGGGGTCCGGGATTGTCTCCCGCGATGCCTTGCGAAAGCGCGCGGCGAGCGCTGCCAGCCTGCCGAACGCCGCGGGCAGCAGCGCCTCGATCATGCGGCGCAGCTTGCGCGCGAGCACGGGCGAGGCGCCCGCAGTGGAGATCGCGATCTGCAGCGGCGGCCGGTCCACCACCGAGGGCATGATGAAGCTGCACAACGCCGGGTTATCGGCGACGTTCACCGGGACGTGCAGCGAGCGCGCGGCCGCGGACACCGCCTCGTTGATCGAGGGGTCGTCGGTCGCGGCGATCGCGATCTCGGCCCCCACCAGGTCGCCGGGGGCGAAGCGCTTGGGCTCGTGGCGCACCGCGCCGAGCAGGGTGAGCTCCGCGAGGCGCGCGCCGAGCTCGGGCGCGATCGCGGTGACGCGCGCACCCGAGCGCAGCAGCGCCTCGGCCTTCTGCGCGGCGACTTCGCCGCCGCCGACCACGACGGCGGGCTTGCCGCGAAGGTCGAGGAAGGCTGCGAAATACGCCCGGTCTGCGGTAGGGATGCTCATTTCAGGCTCCAGCGTACGCTAAGGGCGCGGTGGTTCCGCGGATTTGATCCAGATTAAGCCCGCAAAACCGCCCTGCGGCACCCTCCCGGCATGAAGTTACCTGCAGCCATCGCATGCGCGCAGCTCGCGTGGCCCGTGGCAGCCATGTGCGCCGAAGCGCCGCCGCCCGCCCGCCGGGCCGAACTCGTCAACATGGTGCGGCAGGATTGCGGCTCGTGCCACGGGCTGACCATGAAGGGCGGGCTGGGGCCCGCGCTCGAGCCCTCGGCGATGCGCCAAAAGGACGCCGAGCAGATGCGCTTCGTGATCCTCAACGGCCGACCCGGCACGCCGATGCCGCCGTGGAAGCCGTTCCTCACCGAGGCCGAGGCGGGCTGGATCGTGGAGCAGTTGAGGAAAGGGTTGCCCGATGAACGGTAGGCTCCTCGTGGTCGCGGCGGCGGCGATTCTCGCGGCCTGCGCCCAGCAGCCGGCGCAGCCACCGCACGTACCGCAGCTTCGCGGCACGGGAGACCTCGGCCTGGTGGTGGAGCGCGCTGCCGGCAGGCTGCTGCTCGTGGAGACGAGCAACCGCAGCGCGCTCGCGCGCATCGCGGGCCTTGGCGACCTGTCGCACGCATCGATCGTGTATTCGCGCGACGGCCAGGACGGGCGACTGATCGCGGTCGCCAACTACGACCCGGGCGGCGTGCGCCTGTTCGACGCGGCGACGCTCGCGCCGCTCGCGGAGATCCCGGCGGCCTGGGGCGACGGCAAGCAGCGCGCGAAGGTGGTGGGCATCGCGGATGCGCCGGGCAACCGCTTCGTGTGGAGCCTGTTCGAGGCGGGCGAGATCTGGATCGCCGACGCCTCGGACCCCCGCAATCCGGTGGTGACGAAGCTGCGCCACGCGGGCAAGCAGCCCTACGACGCGCTCATCACGCCCGACGGCCGGCATTACATCGCAGGGCTCTACGGCGAGGACGGCCTCGCGCTCGTGGACCTGTGGGAGCGCGAGCCGCGCGTGCGCAGGATCCTCTCGGGCTACGGCCGCGGCGAGGCGCCGCTGCCCGTCTACAAGATGCCGCACCTGCGCGGCTGGGCGATCGCGGGACGCTACGCATTCCTGCCCGCGATCGGGCGCGACGAGGTGCTGGTGGTGGACACGATCGACTGGAGCGAGGCCGGGCGCGTTGCGGTGCACGGCCAGCCGGTGTTCGTCGTGGCGCAGCCGGGAGGGCGGCAGGTGTGGGTCAATTTCGCATTCCCGAAGAACGGCGTGGTGCAGGTGGTCGATGCGCAGTCGCTCAAGGTGACGCGCACCCTCGAGCCCGGGCGCGCGGTGCTGCACCTGGAGTTCACGCCGCGCGGCGAGCAGGTGTGGATCTCCTCGCGCGACGACGACCGCGTGAGCGTGTTCGACACCGCGAGCTACGCCGAGCTTGCGCGCCTGCCGGCCGAGAAGCCGAGCGGCATCTTCCTCGCCACGCGCGCCTTCCGCACCGGCTTCTGATGGACGCGCTCGCCTACCGGTTGCTGAACGACTACCAGCGCGGATTTCCGCTCGCGCCGCGGCCGTTCGCCGAGATCGCGAAACAGGCCGGTGCGAGCGAAGCCGAAGTGCTCGCCACCTATCGCCGATTGCTCGCCGAAGGGGTGCTCGGACGCATCGGGGTGGTGTTCCGGCCCAACACCGTGGGCGCGAGCACGCTCGCCGCGCTCGCCGTGCCGCCGGGCGAGCTCGAGCGGGTCGCGGCGCTGGTGAGCGCGCAGCCCGAGGTGAACCACAACTACGAGCGCGAGCACCGCTGGAACCTGTGGTTCGTGGTTGCCGCGGCGGACGCAGCCGAAGTCGGCGCCGCGCTCGATCGCATCGAGGCGGCGAGCGGCCTCGAGGCGCTGCGCCTGCCGCTGGAAGAGGAGTTCCACATCGACCTCGGCTTCGACCTCGCGAGCGGCGAGGTGCCGCGCGGCGCGGCGCGGAACGGCTCGCGGCCTTCGCTGGGCGCCGCGCAGCGGCGGCTGGTGACCGCGTTCGAGCACGGCTTGCCGCTCGTCGCCGACCCCTACGCCGAGCTCGGCCGGCGCATCGGCATGCAGGAAGCCGAGGTGATCGGAGCGCTGCGAGGGTGGCTCGAGAGCGGCGTCGCGCGCCGCCTCGGCGCCGTGGTGCGGCACCGGCCGCTCGGCTATCGCGCCAACGCGATGGTGGTGTGGGACGTTCCCGACGCCGAGGCGAGCGCCGCGGGAAAGCGCGCGGCGCGGCACCCGGCGGTGACGCTCTGCTACCGGCGCGCGCGACGCCTGCCGGAGTGGCGCTACAACCTCTACTGCATGGTGCACGGCAAGGAGCGCGCGCGGGTGGAGCAGGCGATCGAAGACGTGACGCGCGCGGCGGGCCTTGCCGCCTATCCGCGCGAGGTGCTCTTCAGCGCGCGCTGCTTCGCGCAGCGCGGCGCGCGCTACGCGCTCGCCGATGGCTGAGCGGCCGCTCGAGGCGCTCGACCGGGAGATCCTGAACCGGCTGCAGGGCGGATTTCCGCTTTGCGAGCGGCCGTTCGCGGCGGCTGCGGAGGCGCTCGGCACCGACGAGCAGACGCTCATCGCGCGCATCGGTGCGCTGCTCGAGGACGGCACGCTGACGCGCTTCGGGCCGCTGTACGACGCCGAGCGCATGGGCGGGGCCTTCACGCTGTGCGCGATGAGCGTGCCGCGCGCGAGGTTCGACGAGGTGGCGGCGCTGGTCAACGCGCACCCCGAGGTGGCGCACAACTACGAGCGCGAGCACGCGCTCAACATGTGGTTCGTGCTCGCCACGGGCGCGCGCGACGAGATCCTGGCGGTGATCCGGCGCATCGAGGCGGAGACCGGCCTCGCGGTGCTCGAATTCCCGCGCCTCGAGGAGTACTTCATCGACCTGAGGCTGAGCGCATGAGCCCACTGGACCTTGCTTTGGTGCGCGCCACGCAAGCGGGTCTGCCGCTCGTCGCCGAGCCCTATCGCGAGGTGGCGCGGCAGCTCGCGGTCGCGCCGCGCGTGGTGATCGAGCGCATGCAGGCGATGCTCGCCGACGGCCGCATCCGCAGGATCGGCGTCGTGCCCAACCACTACCGCCTCGGCTACACCGCGAACGGCATGTCGGTCTGGGACGTGGAGGACGCGGCGCTCGCGCGCCTCGGGCCGCAGGTGGGCGCGCTGCCCTTCGTCACGCACTGCTACCGGCGCCCGCGCCGCCCGCCGCAATGGCCGTACAACCTCTTTGCCATGGTGCACGGGCGCAGCCGCGCCGAGGTGGAGGACAAGCTCGCCGAGGTGCGCGCGCTGCTCGGCGGCGCGTGCCGCGCATCCGACGTCCTCTACAGCACGCGCATCCTGAAGAAGACCGGCCTGCGGCTCTGAGGGCGGCGCTCTACTGGCCCACGGGTTGCCGGCGCGCCTCGGCCACCAGCGCTTCGACCGAGCTGCCGGTGAGCGCGCGCAGGAACGCGGCGAGCGCCGCGCGCTCCCCGGCGTCGAGCGCCACCGGCTGCAGCAGTCGGCTCTTGCCGGGGTTCGCGATGCCGCCGGCGACGTAGAAGTCGATCACCGCCTCGAGCGTGGCGAGCGACCCGTCGTGCATGTAGGGCGCGGTGAGCGCGACGTTCCTGAGGCTCGGCGTCTTGTAGGCCCAGCGATCCGCGGGGTCGAGCGTGATCTCGTAGCGGCCGACGTCCTTGGGCGGCGGCTCGGAAAACGTCTCGATCGCGCGGCGGTCGAGCTCGGTGTGCACGCCGGGGGCGAGCTCGACGCGCGTGCGCTCCGGCCCGCCGTGGCTCGCCTGCCAGCCGATGCCGGTGTTGTGGAACTCCTGGTCGGTGAACAGCGCCGCGCGGTGCGCGACGTGGTGGCACTGCATGCAGCGCGCGCGCCCGCTGAACAGCTCGAAGCCCTGCCTCTCGGTCTCGGTGAGCGCGTTCGCCTCGCCGCCGTAGCGCCAGCGGTCGAAGCGCGAGTCTCCCGCCACCAGCGTGCGCTCGTAGCTCGCGATCGCCTGGCCGATGCGCTCGGCCGAGACGCCCTTGCCGCCGAACGCGGCCTCGAACAGGCCGGCGTAGTCGCGCAGCGAACGGATGCGCGCGATCACGTAGCCGATCGACGGGTTGCCCATCTCGTTCGCCGCGAGCAGCGGGCCCCAGACCTGGTCTTCCAGCGTCAGCTCGCGGCCGTCGTGGAACAGGCGCCGCTGCCAGGCGACGTTGAGCAGCGTCGGCGCGTTGCGGCGCACGCTGCGTCCCTCGACGCCGACCGAGGTGGCGAGCTCGTTCGCGGTGAAGCCCTGCTCGGGCACGTGGCACATGGCGCACGACATGGTGCCGCCGGGCGACAGCCGCCGGTCGAAGAAGAGCTTCTTGCCGAGCGCGATCTTCTGCGGCGTGAGCGGGTTGTCGGGCGGGAATTCGAGCGGCGGCAGGCCGAGCATCGCAACCGCGGGCGGCGGCGCGGCGCCCGGCGTGCAGGCCGCGAGCGCCAGCGCGAGCGCGATTGCGCCGAGCCCCCGCCCGCGCGGCATCAGCGGCGCGCGTCCTCCTCCATCACGAGCGTCTTGATGTCGTTCAGCATGGCCTCGGGATGGAGGAAGGCGGTGGAGTAGATCTCGCGCACCCGACCCTCGCGGTCCATGAGGAACAGCTTCAGCATGTGGCTGATGGTGCGCGTGGCGCGGCCGCGCGAATCGCGCTCGACCTCGATCTCCTGGCCGAATCCCTCGAGGATGGGCTTCAACTGCCGGATCGAGCGCGTGGTGAGGAAGTGCCACGGCAGCGGGCCGCCGGCGCGCGCGTGCTTGCCGCCGTAGGCCTGCATCGATTCGTGGGTGTCGTTGATCGGGTCGAAGGACAGCGACACGAACTGCGCGCGGCCGTGCAGCCGCTTGTCGGCGACGATGCGCTCCTTCAGGTCGACCTCGGTCTCGTAGGCGAGGGCGCAGCCGGTGGGCTCGGTGCAGTAGGTGTAGATGAGCGACAGCAGCGTGATGCGGCCGCGCGTGTACTCGGCGAGCCGCCGGCGCCTGCCGTCGGCGCCGATCACCTCGCCGTCGGGCGCGCGCTCGATGACCTGCAGGGTGTAGCTCCCCGCGGGCGGCGGCGTGTAGTCCATCACCGGCCGCACCGCCGCCGGGCGGCGCTCTTCGCGGTGCGCCGGCGCGTGCGCGCTGCCGAGGGCGAGCGGCAGCGCGAGCGCGGCGACGATTGCGAGGCTAGGCCTTCTTCGCTTTGGCACTGAACTTCATGTGGTGGGCGCGGCCGAGCTTCTCCTTGGTGAAGTCGATGCGCCACTGCTCCTTCAGCTCCTTGCCGTCCCAGTGGAACAGCGCCAGGAACTGCTCGTTGTCCTCGCCCTTCTTGTCCCAGTTGGCGAGCAGCGACGAGG
>CAZVHU010000030.1:0-25687 GCA_964627075.1 uncultured Enterobacteriaceae bacterium
TGCAGCGTCTCGCCGGTGTTAGGCGGCGAGAGCGAAACGCTCGTCGTTGGCGTTTGGTTGCGTACGGTTGGATTTACGAGGTGCTCCGCCCCTCGGCATGCCCTGTGCTGCTTCGCGACCCGCGTCGAAACCTGGTCGCCCCCGTGCTCTTACAGCAGCGCGTATTTTCGCATATGGGGCCCTATAGGACCTGGATCAAGTCCCCGGGCCTTGCGATGACGGCGCCGGCGTCCCAGGAGCGCGGGCCGCCGTTCTCGGTGCCGTGGTAGCCCCATTCGACCGCCACCGACGACATGCCCGCGGCGTGCGCGGCCTGCACGTCGCGCAAATCGTCGCCGAGGTAGCAGCAGACCTCAGGCGGCAGTCCGAGCGCCTGCGCCGCGTGCAGCAGCGGCGCCGGGTGCGGCTTGATGTGAGGCGTGGTGTCGCCACACACGACGCACGCGACGCGCTCGGTCAGCCCGAGCGCGGCGACCACGCGGTGCGTGAAGCGCGCCGCCTTGTTGGTGACGATCCCCCAGGCGAGGCCGCGGCGCTCGATCTCGGCGAGCAGCTCGGGAACGCCGGCAAAGAGCTTGGTCTCGACGCACAGCTCCCTGTCGTAGTGCGCGAGAAATTCGTCGCGCAGGCGCGGGAACTGCGGGTCCTCGCCGGTGATGCCGAAGCCGATCTTGAGCAGCCCGCGCGCGCCGCTCGAGGCGTACGGGCGCACGGTCGCGACCGGCAGCTCGGGCATGCCGCGCTCGGCGCGCATGCGGTTCAACGCGCGACCGAGGTCAGGGGCGGTGTCGGCGAGCGTGCCGTCGAAGTCGAACAGGACCGCGCGCACCGCTCAATCGTCCCGCGCGCAGGCGAGCAGGTAGTTGACGTCGCAATCGGCCCCGAGGCTGTAGCGCCGCGTCAGCGGGTTGTAGCTCATGCCGGTGAATTCGAGCGGCCGCAGCCCGGCGGCACGGCACCAGCGCGCGAGCTCCGAGGGCTTCACGAAGCGCTCGTAGTCGTGCGTGCCGCGGGGCAGCAGGTTGAGCACGTACTCGGCGCCGACCACCGCGAGCAGGTAGGCCTTGAGGTTGCGGTTGATGGTGGAGAAGAACACCTTGCCGCCGGGCTTCACGAGCCGCGCGCAGGCCGCCACGGTGCTGGCGGGATCCGGCACGTGCTCGAGCAGCTCCATGCAGGTGACGGCATCGAACTCGCCTTCGTGCGCGGGCGCGTACTGCTCGGCCGACGCCAGTTCGTAGCGCACCTCGAGCCGGCTCTCGCGCAGGTGGAGCTGCGCCACGCGCAGCGCCTTCTCCGCGAGGTCGATGCCGGTGACCGAGGCGCCCTTGCGGGCCATGCTTTCCGCGAGGATGCCGCCGCCGCAGCCGACGTCGAGCACGCGTGCGCCGGGGAGTTGCAGCGCTCGCGCGATCCACTCCAGGCGCAGCGGGTTGATCTCGTGCAGCGGGCGGAACTCGCTCGCCGGGTCCCACCAGCGGTGCGCCAGCTCGCTGAACTTGGCCAGCTCGGCCGGATCGGCGTTCTGAAAATCGGGGTCGGAGCCCGATCCTGGGGATGTCGTGGTGTCGGCCATGGCGCTCAAATCGGGCCCTGACCCCGATTTTCCCAAAAAAAAAGCCCTGCCGAGGCAGGGCTTTCGGTTGCGGAGCTGCGCTTATTTCTTGCGCGTGCCGATGACTTCGATCTCGACCCGGCGGTTCTTCTGGCGGCCTTCCTTGGTCTTGTTGGACGCCACGGGCTGCTTCTCGCCCTTGCCTTCGGTGTAGATCCGGTTCGGCTCGACGCCCTTCGAAACCAGGTACGCCTTCACCGCCTCGGCGCGGCGCACCGACAGCTTCTGGTTGTAGGCGTCGCTGCCGATCGAGTCGGTGTGGCCGATCGCGATCACGACCTCGAGGTTGATGCCGCGGACCTTGTTCGCGAGGTCGTCCAGCTTGCTCTTGCCTTCCGGCTTGATCACCGCCTTGTCGAAGTCGAACAGCACGTCGGCGGCGAGGGTCACCTTCTCGGCGACGGGCTTGGGCTTGGCCGGCGCGGGCTTCGCCGCAGGCTTTCCGGGCGGCGGCGGCGGAGTCACAGCGGGCTTCGGCGGCGCGACGACCGGGTCGCACTCCTGGATCGCCATCGCGGGCGTCCAGTAGCCGGCGCGCCAGCACTGATTGAACGCGTTGCGCCACACTTGGTTGGACGTATCCACCGCGTAACCCTGCTTGCTCTGGGCAACGGCATTGAAGGCGGTCGCCGACATCGCGACGCCGAGCGCCACCAATAGCGGCTTCCATACTTTCGTGTTCATTCGAGTCCCTCTCTGAACGGTCGATATTTCTTCGTATTCAAGCCTCTGTGCGGCTTCGCAAAAGATTGTGCCACAACTTGTAGCGGGTGTCCAAGCCGCTGAAGGCAGGGTTTTGCAGGGTCCCCTCGAGCACCGTGGGACGCCCCGCCACCCAGACGTGGCTGACCTGGTCCCTCCCGGCTGCATACACCAGGTGCGAGGCGGGGTCATAGCAGGGCGAAAGCTCGGGTCCCGCGAGGCGCACGGCCACCAGGTCGGCCGCCTTGCCGGCCTCGATCGAGCCGATTCGGGATTCCAGGCCAAGGGCCTGAGCGCCTCCAAGCGTGGCGGCCCGCAGGGCCGCGTGCGCGGGCATCGCCTGCGCGTCCTGCGCCACGGCCTTGGCAAGCAGCGCAGCAAGGCGCGTCTCCTCGAACAGGTCCAGGCGGTTGTTGCTCGCGGCGCCGTCGGTGCCGAGTGCGAGATTGACCCCCGCCGCCGCGAGCTTCGCGATCGGCGCAAGACCGCTCGCGAGCTTGAGGTTTGACGAAGGGCAATGAACCACCGAGCAGCCGTGCTTGGATAGCAGGTTTATTTCGTCGTCGCTCAGGTGCACCGCGTGCACCGCGATCAGTCCCGGCCCGAGCAGCCCCAGGCGCCGCAGCCGCTCGATCGGGCGCACGCCGTGCTCGGCGACCGAGCGCGCGATCTCGTCGTCGGTCTCGTGCAGGTGGATGTGCACCGGGACGTAGATCTCGCCCGCCATCTTCGCAACCTCGCGGAACGTGGCGTCCGACACCGTGTAGGGCGCGTGCGGCGCGAAGCAGAACGACAGCAGCGGGTGATCCCGCCAGCGGTCGCGCAGCGCGAGGCCCTTGGCGAGGTAATCGCGCGGGTCGGAGGCGTAGGCGGAGGGAAATTCGACCACGATGATGCCGAGCGAGGCGCGCATGCCGGCCTCCAGCGCCGCCTCGAGCGCCGCCTCGGGAAAGAAGTACATGTCGTTGAAGCAGGTCACCCCGCCCCGCAGCATCTCGGCGCAGGCGAGCAGCGTGCCGTCCTTCACGAACTGCGGCGAGACGTGCTTCATCTCGGCCGGCCAGATGTGGTCCTCCAGCCAGCGCATGAGCGGCAGGTCGTCGGCGAGGCCGCGCATCAGCGTCATCGCCGCATGGGTGTGGGCGTTGACCAGCCCGGGGATGAGCGCGTGCTCGGCGAGCTCGATGCGCGCGTAGCCGGGAAAGCGCTCGAGCGCCTCCGTGCGCGGCAGCAGGGCCTCGATCCGGCCGTCGCGCGTCGCCACCGCGCGATCCTCGAGCACGGCGCCGCGCGGCTCGATCGGCACCACCCAGCGCGGCAGGATGAGGAGCGGTTCTGACATGGCAGAAAAACAAAGCCCCGCCTGAAGCGGGGCCTGGCTTTTGGGGTGCGGGTTGCGGGGCGTCAGCGCGGCGCGCCCTGCAGCTCGACCTCGGTGCGGCGGTTGGGCTGCAGGCACTGGATCAGCTTCGCGCGCCCGAGCGAATCCGGGCAGCTCACCGTCGGGATCGGCATCGTCTTGCCGTAGCCGAAGACCTCGATCTTGGAGGCGTCCATGCCCTTGGAGACGAGGTAGCCCTTCACCACTTCGGCACGCTTCTCGGAGAGCTTCTGGTTGTACTGCGCCGAGCCCATCCTGTCGGTGTGCCCATTGACGTGGACGTAGCTGATCGCCCCTACGGTGCCAAGCTTGCCGAGGATGTCCCTGTCGAGCCTGCCGCGGTCGTCGGCGTCGAGCTGCGCGTTGTTGGTGGCGAAAAGGACCGTCGTGCGCAGCACCACGGGCTTGGGCTTTGCCGGCGCCGGCTTCGCCGCCGGCTTGGGCGCCGGCGCGGCAGGCGAAGGTGCCGGCGCGGGCTTGGGCCGCGCGACCACGGGATCGCACTCCTGGATGGCCATCGCCGGAGTCCAGTAGGCGGCGCGCCAGCACTCGTTGAACGCGTTTCGCCACACCGTGCTGGAGGTGTCGACGGCGTAACCCTGCTTGCTTTGCGCGCTGGCGACGCCGGCTGCGCCGCAGGCGATGGCGGCGAAGCTCGCGGCCAGGACCAGTTCCGATTTTTTCACCCTGATTTCTCCCTCTCGCGTCACGGGGCGAGTTGGCCGCAATTAGACCACAACACGGGTCGCCTCGACAAGCGCCGGAGCGGCCGATTTTCGAGGGAAAACCGCCGCTTGCGTGATAAAATTTCGGCCGTTCAAAGCAGTGGTTCCGAGCCGCGCACGCAGCACGCAACCGGCCCCTCCCGCCCCGAACAAGAGCCGCGATGGAACAGTTCGCCAAAGAGACGCTTCCCGTAAGCCTCGAAGAGGAGATGCGGCGCTCGTACCTCGATTACGCGATGAGCGTGATCGTGGGCCGGGCGCTGCCGGACGTGCGCGACGGCTTGAAGCCGGTGCACCGCCGGGTGCTGTACGCGATGCACGAGCTGTCGAACGACTGGAACCGCCCCTACAAGAAGTCCGCGCGCATCGTCGGCGACGTGATCGGCAAGTACCACCCGCACGGCGACGTCGCGGTCTACGACACGATCGTGCGCATGGCGCAGGACTTCTCGCTGCGCTACATGCTCGTGGACGGGCAGGGCAACTTCGGCTCGGTGGACGGGGACAACGCCGCCGCCATGCGCTACACCGAGATCCGCATGGCGAAGATCGGCCACGAGCTGCTGGCCGACATCGACAAGGAGACGGTGGACTTCGGGCCGAACTACGACGGCTCGGAAAAGGAGCCGCTGCTCCTGCCGGCGCGCATCCCGAACCTGCTCATCAACGGCTCCTCGGGCATCGCGGTGGGCATGGCGACCAACATCCCGCCGCACAACCTGTCGGAAGTGGTGGACGCCTGCCTGCACGTGCTCGAGAGCCCTGCCTGCGCGATCGAGGAGCTGATCAAGCTGATGCCGGCGCCGGATTTCCCGACCGCGGGGATCATCTACGGCATTGCCGGCGTGCACGAAGGCTACCGCACCGGGCGCGGCCGCGTGGTGATGCGCGCGCGCACGCACTTCGAGGACATGGACAAGGGCAACCGCCAGGCGATCATCGTCGACGAGCTGCCCTACCAGGTGAACAAGAAGGTGCTGCTCGAGCGCATCGCGGAGCTGGTCGGCGAGAAAAAGCTCGAGGGCATCTCCGACATCCGCGACGAGTCCGACAAGCAGGGCATCCGCGTGGTGATCGAATTGAAGCGCGCGGAACTGCCCGAGGTGGTGCTCAACAACCTCTACAAGCAGACGCAGCTGCAGGACAGCTTCGGCATGAACATGGTGGCGCTGGTGGACGGCCAGCCCAAGCTGCTCGACCTCAAGTCGATGATCGAGGCCTTCATCGCCCACCGCCGCGAGGTGGTGACGCGGCGCACGGTGTTCGATCTCAGGAAGGCGCGCGAGCGCGGCCACATCCTGGAGGGCCTCGCGGTGGCGCTCTCCAACGTGGACGAGGTGATCGCGCTCATCAAGGCGGCGCCTTCGCCGGCGGATGCGAAGCGCGAGCTGATGGGCCGCGCCTGGCGCTCGGAGCTGGTGCAGCAGATGCTCGAGCGAGCGGGAGGGGGCGATGTCGGGGGCGGCGCGGAGCGCTACCGGCCCGAGGGGCTCGGCGCCGAGTCCGGCCTGAAGGAGGACGGCTACCGGCTGTCGGACGAGCAGGCGCAGGCGATCCTGGAGCTGCGCCTGCAGCGCCTGACGGGCCTCGAGCAGGACAAGATCCGGGACGAGTACCGCGAGGTGATGGCGCTGATCGCCGACCTGCTCGACGTGCTCGACAAGCCGGCGCGCATCACCGCGATCATCGGCGAGGAGCTGAAGCGCATCAAGGAGGAGTTCGGCGACAAGCGCAGGAGCGAGATCGTCACCTCCGCGGAGGACATCTCGCTCGAGGACCTGATCGCGCCGCAGGACATGGTGGTGACGTTCTCGCACGGCGGCTACGTCAAGTCGCAGCCGCTCGCCGACTACCGCGCGCAGCGCCGCGGCGGGCGCGGCAAGACGGCGGCCACCACCAAGGACGACGATTTCATCGAGCAGCTGTTCGTCGCGCACTCGCACGACCACCTGCTGTGCTTCTCCAACCGCGGGCGGCTCTACTGGCTCAAGGTCTACGAGGTGCCGCAGGGAGGGCGCGCGAGCCGCGGCAAGCCGATCGTCAACATGTTCCCGCTGGAGGAAGGCGAGAAGATCACCGCGGTGGTGCCGGTGAAGGAGTTCGACGCCCAGCACTACGTGTTCATGGCGACCGCGCACGGCACGGTGAAGAAGACGCCGCTCGCCGAATTCTCGCGCCCGCGCCCGTCCGGCATCATCGCGGTGGGGCTCGACGAGGGCGACTACCTGATCGGCGCCGCGCTGACCGATGGCAAGTACGACGTGATGCTGTTCTCCTCGGAGGGCAAGGCGATCCGCTTCCTGGAGGAGGACGTCAGGCCCATGGGACGCCAGGCGACGGGCGTGCGCGGCATGCGCCTGCCCGAGGACGGCAGCCAGCGCGTGGTGTGCATGCTGGTGGCGAAGGACGAGCGCCAGGCCGTGCTCACCGCCACCGAGAACGGCTACGGCAAGCGCACCCCGATCGCCGAGTACACGCGCCATGGACGCGGGGGCCTGGGCATGATCGCGATCCAGGCTTCCGAGCGCAACGGCGCGCTGGTGGGCGCGGTCCTGGTGGACGACGCCGACGAGGTGATGCTGATCTCCACCGGCGGCGTGCTCATCCGCACCAAGGTGGCGCAGATCCGCGAGCAGGGCCGCTCGACGCAGGGCGTGACCCTGATCGCGCTCTCCGAGGGCGAGAAGCTCGCCGGGGTGGAGCGGATCCTCGAGCGCGAGGAAGACGAAGCCGCCGCGGGCGGCAACGGCAACGGCGGCGCTCAAGGCCATGGCGAAGGCGGCAACGGCGATGCGGGCGGCGCGGAAGGCGGCGAGGGCGGGGGCGAAGGCGCCGGGCCGGCAGGCGGAGAGACGCCGCCGACGGTGCACTGACATGGCGCGGATCTTCAATTTCAGCGCGGGGCCGGCGACGCTGCCGGAGGAGGTGCTCTCGCGCGCCGGCGACGAGATGCTCGACTGGCACGGATCGGGCATGAGCGTGATGGAGATGAGCCACCGCGGCAAGGAGTTCATCGCCATCGCCGCGGAGGCCGAGAAGGACTTGCGCGAGCTGCTCGCGATCCCGGCGAGCTACAAGGTGCTCTTCCTGCAGGGCGGCGCGACGCTGCAGTTCGCGCAGGTGCCGATGAACCTGCTCGCCGGGCGCGGCAAGGCGGACTACGTGCTCACGGGCGAGTGGTCGAAAAAAGCGGCCAAGGAAGCGCAGGCGCACTGCGACGTGGCGATCGCGGCGAGCGCCGAGGACCGCAACTTCACGTACGCGCCGCCCCAGGAGCGCTGGCGCGTGCGGCCCGACGCCGCCTACGCGCACTACTGCTCCAACGAAACCATCGGCGGCGTCGAGTTCCACTGGATTCCCGACACCGGCGGCGTGCCGCTGGTGGCCGACGCCTCTTCGCACCTGCTGTCGCGGCCGCTCGAGGTGTCGAAGTTCGGCCTGATCTACGCGGGGGCGCAAAAGAACGTCGGCCCCGCGGGGCTCACGATCGTCATCGTGCGCGAGGACCTGGTCGGCAAGGCGGCGAAGGGCACGCCCACCGTGATGGACTACAAGCTGCAGGCCGACGCCGACTCGATGCTCAACACCCCGGCCACCTACTCGATCTACGTCGCCGGGCTCGTCTTCAAGTGGCTCAAGGCGCTCGGCGGCCTCGAGGAGATCGAGCGGCGCAACGTCGCCAAGGCGAAGCTGCTCTACGACGCGATCGACTCGAGCCGCCTGTATCGCAGCCCGGTGGAAAAGCGCGACCGCTCGCGCATGAACGTGCCGTTCACGCTCGCCGACGCGAAGCTGGACGACGCCTTCCTCAAGGGGGCCGAGGCGCGCGGCATGGTGCAGCTCAAAGGCCACCGCTCCGTGGGCGGCATGCGCGCCTCGATCTACAACGCGATGCCGGTCGAGGGCGTGCAGCAGCTCGCGGCGTACATGAAGGAATTCGAGGCGAAACATGGCTAAGGCAGGCGGCAAGCTCGAAGTGCTGGTGCTCAACCCGATCGCGCAGGTGGGCCTGAAGCGCCTGCCCGCCGAGCGCTACGAAGTGGTGAAGGAGTCGAAGTCGCCCGACCTCATCCTGGTGCGCTCGCAGGACATGCACTCGATGAAGTTCGACCAGCGCCTGAAGGCCGTGGCGCGGGCCGGCGCGGGCGTCAACAACATCCCGGTGGCGGCGCTGTCCAGGCGCGGCGTGCCGGTGTTCAACGCGCCCGGCGCCAACGCCAACGCGGTCAAGGAGCTGGTGGTCGCGGGCATGCTGATCGCGGCGCGCAATCTCGCGCCGGCGCTCGATTTCGTGCGCGGCCTCGACACCTCCGCGCCGGGGCTGGACAAGCGCGTCGAGGACGGCAAGAAGGCCTACGCCGGCATCGAGCTTCCCGGGCACACGCTCGGCGTGATCGGCCTGGGCAAGATCGGAAGCCTGGTGGCCGACGCCGCGATCCGGCTCGGCATGAACGTCGTGGGCTACGACCCCGAGATCACCGTGGACGCGGCGTGGAGCCTTCCGTCGCAGGTGCGCAAGGCGAACAGCCTCGAGGAAGCGCTGAAGGCGTCGCACTTCGTCACGCTGCACGTGCCGCTTGTCGAGAAGACGCGCCATCTCGTCAACGCCAGGAACCTCGAGCACCTGCGCGCGGGCGCGGTGCTGCTCAACTTCTCGCGCGAGGGCGTGGTGGACGACGCGGCGGTGCTCAAGGCGCTCAAGGCGCATCGCGTCAAGTGCTACGTCACCGACTTCCCGACCGCGGCGCTCATCGGGCAGCCGGGCGTGGTGGCGCTGCCGCACCTCGGCGCCTCCACCGCCGAAGCCGAGGACAACTGCGCGGTGATGGCGGTGGACCAGGCGCGCGAGTACCTCGAGCACGGCATCGTGCGCAACGCGGTGAACTTCCCCGACGCGGTGATGCCGCGCGAGTCGCCGTACCGCCTCGCGATCGCGAACGCCAACGTGCCCAACATGCTGGCGCGCATCTCGCACGCCATGGGCAGCCGCAAGATCAACATCCACAACATGCTCAACAAGTCCCGGGGCGAGATGGCCTACACGCTGGTGGACGTGGACAGCCCGGTGCCGGCGGCGGCGATCGAGGAGCTGCGCGGCATCGAGGGCGTGCTCGCGGTGCGCTACCTCCCGGCCGAGAAATGAATGAATCGATAGAGCGGCTGCGGCGCGAGATCGACGCCCTGGACGGCGAGCTGCTCGAGCTCCTCGGCCGGCGCGCCGAAGCCGCGCGCCGGATCGGCGAGCTGAAGGGCGGCGCGCCCGCCTACCGCCCCGAGCGCGAGAGCGAGATCCTGCGGCGCGTCGCCGGCGCGGCGAAGGGCGCGCTGCCCGCGGAGCGTGCGGTGGCCGTGTTCCGCGAGATCATCTCGGCGTGCCGCTCGCTCGAGGCGGGCCTCAAGGTCGCCTACCTCGGCCCCGAGGGCACCTTCAGCGAGCAGGCGGTGCGCAAGCATTTCGGCGCCGCCGTCGAGGCGCAGGCGCTCGCCTCGATCGACGAGGTGTTCCGCTCGGCCGAATCGGGCGCCGCGGACTTCGCGGTCGCGCCCGCCGAGAACTCGACCGAGGGCGCGGTCGGCCGCACGCTCGACCTGCTGGTCACCACGCCGCTCTCGATCTGCGGCGAGATCGAGCTCAGGGTGCAGCAGAACCTGCTCGCGCGCGGCGGCGGCCTGGAATCCGTGAGGCGCGTGTTTTCGCACGCGCAGTCGCTCGCGCAGTGCAACGCCTGGCTCAACCGCAACCTGCCGCGCGCCGAGCGCGTGCCGGTGGCATCCAACGCCGAAGCCGCGAAGCGCGCCGGCGCGGAAGACGGCGCCGCGGCGGTCGCCGGCGAGGCGGCGGCCGCGCGCTACGGCCTGCAGGTGCTCGCGCGCTCGATCGAGGACGACCCGAGCAACACCACGCGCTTCCTCGTGCTCGGGCGGCTGGCGACCACGCCCACGGGGCGAGACAGGACGTCGCTGGTCATGTCGGCCGAGAACAAGCCCGGCGCGGTGCACGGGCTGCTCACGCCGCTCGCCGACAACCGCGTCAGCATGACGCGCATCGAGTCCCGCCCCTCGCGCACGCGCAGCGCGTTGTGGGAGTACATGTTCTTCATCGACGTCGAGGGCCACCAGGCCGACGCTTCAGTTGCCGCGGCGATCGCCGAGCTGCGGCGCAAGGCTCCGTTCCTGCGCGTCCTCGGCTCCTACCCGGTGGCCACGCCATGAAAATGGACCCCTGCGAGCTTTCCCCCGCCTACATCCGGTCGATCGCGCCGTACCAGCCCGGAAAGCCGATCCCGGAGCTCGCGCGCGAGTACGGGCTCGACGAAAAGAGCATCGTCAAGCTCGCCTCGAACGAGAACCCGCGCGGCATCGGCCCGCGCACGCGCGCGGCGATCGACGCCGCGATGGCCGAAATCGCGCGCTACCCGGACGGCAACGGCTTCGAGCTAAAGGCGGCGCTGTCGCGCCGCTACGGGGTGGACAGCGCCTCGATCGTGCTGGGCAACGGCTCCAACGACGTGCTGGAGCTGGTGGCGAGCGCGTTCCTCGGGCCGGGGCGCGCGGCGGTGTACTCGCAGCACGCCTTCGCCGTCTACCCGCTTGCCACGCAGGCGCGCGGCGCGCGCTCGATCGTCGTGCGGGCGAAGAACTTCGCGCACGACCTCGAGGCGATGGCCAGGGCGGTGGACGAGGAGACCTGCGTGCTGTGGATCGCCAACCCCAACAACCCGACCGGCACGCTGGCGCGGCCCGACGAACTGGAGGCGTTCTTGAAGCGCGTGCCCGAGCGCGTGATCGTCGTCATCGACGAGGCCTACAACGAGTACCTGGCGCCGGAGTTCAAGTCCGAGACGGTGAAGTGGCTCAAGCGCCATCCGAACCTGATCGTGACGCGCACCTTCTCCAAGGCCTACGGCCTGGCGGGGCTGCGCGTCGGCTACGCGTTCGCGCACCCTTCGGTGGCAGACGTCATGAACCGCGTGCGCCAGCCGTTCAACGTCAACAGCCTCGCGCTCGCGGCGGCGGCGGCGGCGCTGGACGACATGGAGTTCGTGGCCCGCAGCTACGCCGAGAACCTGCAGGGCATGCGCCAGATCGAGGCGGGCGCCAAGGCCCTGGGCCTGGACTGGATCCCCTCGTACGGCAATTTCATCTCCTTGCGCGTGGGGCGCGCGGGCGAGGTCTACAAGCGGCTGCTCAGGCGCGGCGTGATCGTGCGCCCGGTCGCCGGCTACGAGCTGCCCGAGCACCTGCGCGTCACCGTCGGCACGCCGGCCGAGAACGAGCGCTTCCTCGCCGCGCTCGGCGCCAGCCTGAAGGAATGACCCGCTTCGAGCGCGTCGCCGTCATCGGCGTCGGGCTGATCGGCGGCTCGTTCGCGCTCGCGCTCAAGGGCGCAGGCGCCTGCGGCCACGTCGCCGGCGCCGGGCGCAACGCGGAAAACCTGCGCCGCGCAAAGGAGCTCGGCGCGATCGATTCCATCGCTGCGGACGCCGCTGCGGCCGCGCGCGGACCTGTTTCGCGGCAAGCGCGTGGTGCTCGCGCCGCTCGCGGAGAACCCGGCCGAAGCCGTGGCGCGCGTGCAGGCGGCGTGGGAGGCGTGCGGCGCGCGCATCTTCCGCATGGCGCCCGCGGAGCACGACGCGATATTCGCCGCGGTGAGCCACCTGCCGCACCTGCTCGCCTACGCACTGGTGCAGGAAATCGCGCGGCGCGCCGACTCGGCGCAGCTCTTCGGCTACGCCGCGGGGGGCTTTCGCGACTTCACCCGCATCGCCTCGAGCCACCCCGAGATGTGGCGCGACATCTGCGTCGCCAACCGCGACGCGCTCCTCGCCGAGCTCGACCGCTACGCCGCGCGCCTCGCCGCGCTGCGGCCGCTGCTGGAGCGCGGCGACGGCGAGGCCCTGGAGCGCGTGTTCACCGAGGCGCGCGCGGCGCGCAGCCGCTGGCTGAACGGCGACCACGAGGCGAAGGCGTGAAGACGCTCGCGCTCGCGCCGGCGCGCGCGGCGCGCGGCACGGTGCGCCTGCCCGGGTCCAAGAGCATCTCCAACCGCGCGCTGCTGCTCGCCGCGCTCGCTGCCGGCGAAACGGTGCTGCGCGGGGCGCTCGATGCCGACGATACCCGCGTGATGCGCGAGGCGCTCGGCAAGCTCGGCGTGGGGATCGCCGACGGCGGCAGCGGCGCGCTGCGCGTGTCGGGAGCGGGCGGAATCTTCCCGATCGGGAAGATCGATCTTTTTCTCGGCAACGCGGGCACCGCGTTCCGGCCGCTCACCGCCGTGCTCGCGCTCTCGGGCGGCGAGTACGCCCTTTCCGGCACGCCGCGCATGCACGAGCGGCCGATCCGCGACCTGGTGGACGCGCTGCGCGCGCTCGGCGCGCGCATCGAGTATGCCGGCGAGGAAGGGTTTCCGCCGCTCCGCATCCTGCCGGGCAAGGTCCGCACCGAGGCGCCGGTGCGCGTGCGCGGCGACGTTTCCTCGCAGTACCTGAGCGCGCTCCTCGTGGCGCTGCCGCTTGCCGGCGGCGGCGCAATCGAGGTCGAGGGCGAGCTGATCTCCAAGCCCTATGTCGAGATCACGCTCGGCATGATGCGGCGCTTCGGCGTGACGGTCGAGCGCGGCGGCTGGCGCGCGTTTCGCGTGCCCGCGGCGACCTACCGCAGCCCCGGCGAGCTTGTCGTGGAGGGCGACGCTTCCTCCGCGTCCTATTTCCTCGCCGCGGGCGCGATCGGCGGCGGCCCGGTGCGCGTCGAGGGCGTGGGGCGCGCGAGCATCCAGGGCGACGTGCGGTTCTGCGAGGTGCTGGCAGAAATGGGCGCCAAGGTCGCGATGGGCGAGGACTGGATCGAGGCAGGCCGCGGCGCGGCGGGCGGGCGGCTGCGCTCTTTTGACCTCGACCTGAACCACATCCCGGATGCGGCGATGACGGCTGCGGTGCTCGCGCTGTTTGCGGACGGCCCGTGCCGGATTCGCAACATCGCGAGCTGGCGCGTGAAGGAGACCGATCGCATCGCGGCGATGGCGACCGAGCTGCGCAAGCTCGGCGCCACGGTGGAGGCGGGCAGCGATTTCCTGCGCGTCGCGCCGCCCGCATCCGGCGCGCTCACGCCCGGCGTCGCCATCGACACCTACGACGACCACCGCATGGCGATGTGCTTCTCGCTCGCCGCGCTCGCGGGCGTGCCGCTGACGATCAACGATCCGGACTGCGTGGCGAAGACCTACCCCGGTTACTTCGCCGACTTCGCTTCGATTGTCAGATGAACGCGGTTCCAGTGATCGCGATCGACGGCCCGTCGGCTTCGGGCAAGGGCACGGTCGCGCAGCGCGTCGCCGCGGCGCTCGGGTATCACTATCTCGAGAGCGGCGCGCTCTACCGGCTGGTCGCGCTCGCGACGCTGCGCGGCGGCATCGCGGGCGACGACGAGACTGGTGCCGCCCGGCTCGCCGCCGATCTCGCCGCAGAGTTCCGGGGCGACCGGATATTCCTTTCAGGTCAGGATGTTACGGACGCAGTGCGGTCCGAGGAATGCGGTGTCCGCGCCTCCGAAGTGGCGCGCCTTCCTGCAGTTCGGGCCGCGCTCTTCGAGCGCCAGCGCGCGTTCCGGAGACCCCCGGGACTGGTCGCCGACGGACGCGACATGGGCACGATCGTGTTCCCGGATGCGACCCTCAAGGTGTTCCTTACCGCAAGCCTCGAGGTCCGCGCCCGGCGTAGACATAAGCAGTTGATAGACAAAGGAATCCATGCTAGTCTCGCGCCCCTTTCCCGGGACCTCGCGGAGCGCGATGCGCGCGACGCGGCCCGCCCGGTGGCGCCCCTGGTGGCGGCCCCCGGCGCGGTGCAGCTGGACTCCTCGGACCTGACGATCGACGAGGTCGTCGGCCGGGTTCTCGGGTGGTACAGGGAGAGAAGGCGGTAAACAGGCCGGGTCCGGCGCCCAAAGCGCTGTCCCGTTTACAACTCAACCCCGCAGGGGCGCCCGGCACTGAGCCGGCAAGCCCGCGGTCTGGAAGGTTTTTTCACTCTACATGGCAAGCGTTTCCCCCGCAGTCGAGAAGTCCAAGTCGTCGCCCGCAGCCCCCGAGTCATTTGCCGCCCTGTTCGAAGAAAGCCTGACGCGCAAGGAAATGCGCGTCGGCGAGGTGATCACCGCGGAAGTGCTGCGCGTGGACCAGAACTTCGTCGTGGTCAACGCGGGCCTGAAGTCCGAGAGCGTCATCCCGCTCGAGGAATTCCGCAACGACGCCGGCGAGACCGAGGTCAAGCCCGGCGACTTCGTGTCCGTGTCCATCGAGGCGCTCGAGGACGGCTACGGCGAGACGCGCCTGTCGCGCGAGAAGGCGAAGCGCCTCGCCGCGTGGCTCGAGCTGGAAAAGGCGCTCGAGAGCGGCGAGAAGGTCGAGGGCGTCATCACCGGCAAGGTGAAAGGCGGCCTCACCGTCATGACGCGCGGCATCCGCGCCTTCCTGCCCGGATCGCTCGTCGACCTGCGCCCGGTGAAGGACACCACGCCCTACGAGGGCAAGCAGATGGAGTTCAAGGTCATCAAGCTCGACCGCAAGCGCAACAACGTGGTCGTGTCGCGCCGCGCGGTCCTGGAAGCCTCCGCGGGCGCCGAGCGCGAGGCGTTGCTCGCCACGCTCTCCGAGGGCGCGGTCGTGAAGGGCGTGGTGAAGAACATCACCGACTACGGCGCGTTCGTGGACCTGGGCGGCATCGACGGCCTGCTGCACATCACCGACCTCGCGTGGCGGCGCGTCAAGCACCCCACCGAGGTGGTCAACGTCGGCGACGAGGTCACCGCCAAGGTGCTCAAGTTCGACGCCGAGAAGAACCGCGTGTCGCTGGGCCTGAAACAGCTGGGCGAGGATCCCTGGGTCGGCATCGGCCGGCGCTATCCGCAAGGGACGCGCCTCTTCGGCAAGGTCACCAACCTCACCGACTACGGCGCGTTCGTCGAGGTCGAGGCGGGCATCGAGGGCCTGGTGCACGTCTCCGAGATGGACTGGACCAACAAGAACGTGCATCCCTCGCGCGTGGCCCAGGTGGGCGACGAGGTCGAAGTGATGATCCTCGAGATCGACGAGGAGCGCCGCCGCATCTCGCTCGGCATGAAGCAGTGCAAGCCCAATCCCTGGGAGGATTTCGCGCGCGAGTTCAAGAAGGGCGACCGCGTCAAGGGAACCATCAAGTCGATCACCGATTTCGGCGTCTTCGTCGGCCTCTCGGGCGGCATCGACGGCCTGGTGCACCTGTCGGACCTTTCCTGGTCGGAAGCAGGCGAAGAAGCGGTCAAGAAGTACAAGAAGGGCGACGAGGTCGAGACCGTGGTGCTCTCGATCGACGTCGAGCGCGAGCGCATCTCGCTGGGCATCAAGCAGCTCGAGGGCGACCCGTTCACCAACTTCATCGCCAGCCACGACAAGAACAGCGTGGTGCAGGGCAAGGTGAAGTCGGTGGACGCCAAGGGCGCGGTGATCGCGCTCGCCGGCGACATCGAGGGCTACCTGCGCGCCTCCGAGTTCTCGCGCGACCGCATCGAGGACCTGCGCACGGCGCTCAAGGAGGGCGACCCGGTCACCGCGATGATCATCAACGTGGACCGCAAGAACCGCTCGATCAACCTGTCGGTGAAGGCGAAGGACGCCGCGGAGGAGACCGAGGCGATGAAGCAGTTGAAGAGCGAGGCGGCGGCGAGCGCCGCGGGCAGCACCAATCTCGGCGCGCTGCTCAGGGCGAAGCTCGACAAGGGCGGGCCGCAGCAGCAGTAGGCGCGCAAGCTCTCGGCCACCAAGGGGGGAAGGTCGCCATGACCAAATCGGAACTGATCGCGCAGCTGGCGCAGCGCTATCCGCAGCTCGTGGCGAAGGACGCCGAATACGCGGTCAAGATGATCCTCGATGCGATGACGCACTCGCTGCTCGCGGGCCATCGCATCGAGATCCGCGGCTTCGGCAGCTTCGGGCTCAACTACCGGCCGCCGCGCGTGGGCCGCAATCCGAAGTCGGGCGACAAGGTGCACGTGCCCGAGAAATACGTGCCGCACTTCAAGGCGGGCAAGGAGCTGCGCGAGCGCGTCGACGCGGAGGCCGTGGCAGCGGCCAAGAAGGGCGCCCAGCGCCAGGCTTCGTCCTCGGCCTGACCCCGATGGGCAGGCTGCGGGGCCGCGCAGTGGACGTCCCCGCCGGCAGGTAACCTGAATGCGCGTCGTCACCTGGACGATCTGGCTGGTGCTGTTCATCCTGCTGCTCGCGTTCGCCGCCAAGAACACCGAGCCGGTGGCGCTGCGCTTCTTTTTCGACCTCGCCTGGCAGGCGCCGCTGGTGGCGCTGCTGCTCGCATTCTTCGCAGCGGGCGCGCTGTTCGGCCTCGCGGCGGCGCTCACCACCCTGCTGCGGCAGCGCCGCGAGCTCGCGCGCCTCAGGCGCGAGGCCGAGCGCGGCGCGCGCTCCGCCGAGCGCGCCGCCCCGATGCCGCCTTCCCCGGCGGAGGGCTGACCATGGAGTTCGAGTACTGGTGGCTGCTCGCGCTGCCGCTGTTCTTCGGGCTGGGCTGGCTCGCGGCGCGCGTGGACATCAAGCACCTCGTGTCGGAGTCGCGCGCGCTGCCGCGCTCGTACTTCAAGGGCCTGAACTTCCTGCTCAACGAGCAGCCCGACAAGGCGATCGAATCGTTCATCGAGGTGGTCAAGGTTGACCCGGCCACCGTCGAGCTGCACTTCGCGCTCGGCAGCCTGTTCCGGCGCCGCGGCGAGTACGACCGCGCGATCCGCATGCACCAGCACCTGCTCGAGCGCGCCGACCTCGGCGCCGAGCAGCGGGCGATCGCGCTCTTCGAGCTGGGGCAGGACTACCTGAAGGCCGGCATCCTCGACCGCGCGGAAGAGCTGTTCCAGCGCCTCGCTGGCGGCCCGCACGCGGGCGAGGCGCGGCGCTACCTGCTCGACATCTACCAGCAGGAGAAGGATTGGGAGAAGGCCACCGCCACCGCGCGGCAGCTCGAGGTCGACAGCAGCAATCCGCGCGCGCGGGAAATCTCGCACTTCCTGTGCGAGCAGGCGGCCACGGAGGCGACCAACTCGCGCCCCGAGGAGGCGAGGAAGCTTCTTGCATCGGCGCTGGAGGCGCACCGCAAGTCGGTGCGCGCGAGCATCCAGCTCGGGGATCTCGAGCGCGCCGCGGGCCAGCTCGAGCGCGCCATCGAGTGCTGGAAGAAGATCGAGTCGCAGAACCCGGCGTTCCTCGCGCTGGTGGCGCAGCGCCTGCTCGACACGCACCGCGAGCTCGGCAGGCTCGACGAAGGCCTGACGCTGCTCACCGGGTACCTCGAGCGCTACCCGTCGCTCGACCTGCTCGACGCGGTGTTCCAGTCCACGCTCGAGGCGAAGGGCCCGGAGGCCGCCTACAGGCTCGTGCGCGACGAGCTGCGGCGCAACCCGACGCTGCTCGGCCTCGACCGCCTGCTGGAAGCGCAGATCATCGGCGACACCAACCCCGACCGGCGGCGCGACCTGGAGCTCGTACGGAGCCTGGTTCACAGCCACACGCGGCGCCTGGCGCGCTACCGCTGCGAGCAGTGCGGCTTCAAGGCGCGGCAGTTCTACTGGCTGTGCCCGGCTTGCGGCGGCTGGGAGACCTACCCGCCGCGGCGCACGGAAGAGTTCGATCTGACTCCATGAAAGTGACTGTCGTAGGAACCGGCTACGTGGGCCTGGTGACCGGGGCGTGCCTCGCCGACATGGGCAACCACGTCTTCTGCCTCGACGTCGACGCGCAGAAAGTGAAGGCGCTGAACGAAGGCCGCATCCCGATCTACGAGCCGGGCCTTGAGCCGATCGTGCGCCGCAACCGCGCCGCGGGCCGGCTCGAGTTCTCGACCGACGTCGCGGCGAGCGTCGCGCACGGCGTGCTGCAGCTGATCGCCGTGGGCACGCCGCCGGGCGAGGACGGCTCGGCCGACCTGCAGCACGTGCTCGCCGCCGCGAGCGCGATCGGCCGCCACATGGACGGCTACCGCGTGATCGCCGACAAGTCCACCGTCCCCGTGGGCACCGCCGACAAGGTGCGCGAGGCGATCGCCGCGGAACTCGCCGGACGCGGCGCGAAGCACGAATTCAGCGTCGTCTCCAACCCCGAGTTCCTCAAGGAAGGCGCGGCGGTCGAGGACTTCATGCGGCCGGACCGCATCGTCCTTGGGTCGGACGACGCGCGCGCCACCGCGCTGTTGAAGGAGCTCTACGCGCCCTTCCAGCGCAGCCACGAGCGCGTGATGCTGATGAGCGTGCGCTCGGCCGAGCTCGCCAAGTACGCCGCCAACGCGATGCTCGCGACGCGCATCTCGTTCATGAACGAGCTGGCCAACCTCGCGGAAAAGCTCGGCGCCGACATCGAGGCGGTGCGCCGCGCGATCGGCGCCGATCCCCGCATCGGCTACCAGTTCCTGTATCCGGGCGCGGGCTACGGCGGCTCGTGCTTTCCCAAGGACGTGCGCGCGCTGTGCCGCGCCGCCGAGGGCGCCGGCAGCCCGCTCAGGGTGCTCGCCGCGGTCGAGCAGGCGAACGAGGCGCAAAAAGGCGTGCTCGCGGCGAAGATCCGCGCGCGCTTCGGCGCCAGCCTCGCCGGCAAGCGATTCGCCGTCTGGGGGCTTGCCTTCAAGCCCAACACCGACGACCTGCGCGAGGCGCCGAGCCGGGCGCTCATCGCGCAGCTTCTCGCCGCGGGCGCCGCGGTGCGCGCCTACGACCCGGCCGCGGGCGGGGAGGCGAAACGGCTCTACGCCGGAGAGAAGCGGGTCGAAATCGCGGACTCCGCGCTCGGCGCGCTGCAAGGCTGCGACGCGCTCGCCATCGTCACCGAGTGGCAGGAGTTCCGCGCGCCCGATTTCGCCGCGGTCAAAGCGGCGCTGCGCACCCCGGCGGTGTTCGACGGCCGCAACCTGTACGATCCGGCCATGATGCGTTCGCTCGGCTTCGAGTATTTCCCCATCGGCAGGCGCTGAGCGGTGAAGGCGCCGAACACAGCGAAAGCGCGCGTCCTGGTAGTGGGCGACGTGATGCTCGACCGCTACTGGTTCGGGGACGCCTCGCGCATCTCGCCCGAGGCGCCGGTGCCGGTGGTGCTGGTGGAGCGCGAGGAGGCGCGACCGGGCGGCGCGGCCAACGTCGCGCGCAACTGCGCGGCGCTCGGCGCGCGCACGCAGCTGCTGTCGGTGATCGGGCGCGACGAGGCCGGTGACAGGCTCGCGCGGCTGGTGAAGCAATCGGGCGTCGAGTCAAACCTGCTGCGCGACGCCTCGATCCCGACCACGGTCAAGCTGCGCGTCATCGGGCGCCAGCAGCAGCTGCTGCGCATCGACTTCGAGACCGCGCCCTCGCGCGAGGTGCTCGCCTCCAAGCTCGCCGACTTCGAGGCCGCGCTGCCCAAGTGCAACGCGGTGATCCTGTCGGACTATGGCAAGGGGGGGCTCGCGCACATCGCGCGAATGATCGGGCGCGCGCGCGCCGCGGGAAAGAAGGTGCTGGTGGATCCCAAGGGCGACGACTGGTCGCGCTACAAGGGCGCGCACGTCGTGACGCCGAACCGCACCGAGCTGCGCGAGGTGGCCGGCAGCTGGAAGAACGAGGCCGACCTCGCGCGCCGCGTGCGCGCGATCCGCGGCAAGCTCGGCCTGGAGGCGCTGCTGCTCACGCGCGCCGAGCAGGGCATGACGCTCTATACCGCGCGCGGCGCGATGCACGTCAAGGCCGAGGCACGGGAGGTGTTCGACGTCAGCGGCGCGGGCGACACCGTGATCGCGGCGCTCGGCACCATGCTCGCCGCGGGCGTGCGCCTGGAGCAGGCGGTGCGCGTCGCCAACCGCGCCGCGGGCATCGTGGTGGGCAAGCTCGGCACCGCGGTGGCGACCAGGAAGGAGGTCTTCGGCTAGCCATGTATACGGTGGTCACCGGCGCGGCGGGGTTCATCGGCTCGAAGCTCGTCGAGGCGCTCAACCGCGCGGGCGTGGGCGGCATCCTCGCGGTGGACAACCTGGAGAACGCGGCCAAGGTGCCGAACCTCGCGGGCCTGGAGATCGAGGACTACCTCGACAAGCGCGACTTCCTCGAGCGGCTCGGCGACGGGCAGTTCGACGGCGTGGTGGACGCGGTGCTGCACCAGGGCGCCTGCTCCGACACCATGCGGGCCGACGGCCGCTACATGATGGAGAACAACTACCGCTACTCGATGCGGCTGCTCGACTGGTGCGAGGACGAGGAGGTGCCGCTGATCTACGCCTCGTCGGCGGCGGTGTATGGCGCGGGCAAGGTCTTCGCAGAGGCGCGCGAGAACGAGCGCCCGCTCAACGTCTACGGCTACTCCAAGTTCCTGTTCGACCAGCAGGTGCGGCGGCGCCTCGCCGGCGCGAGCGCGCAGATCGTGGGCCTGCGCTACTTCAACGTCTACGGGCCGAACGAGGCGCACAAGGGGCGCATGGCCTCGGTCGCGTTCCACGGCTTCAACCAGTTCGTGGCCGAGGGGCGGGTGAAGCTGTTCGTGGGCTCCGGCGGCTACGGCGACGGCGAGCAGCGGCGCGACTTCATCCACGTCGACGACGCGGTGAAGGTGAACCTGCATTTCCTCGCAAACCGCAATCAGTCCGGCCTCTTCAACTGCGGCACCGGGCGCGCGCAGAGCTTCAACGACGTCGCCACCGCGGTGATCAACACGGTGCGCGAGTCGCGCGGCGAGCAGCGCCTGCCAACCGGGGAGCTCGCGGCGCGGCGCCTGATCGAGTACATCCCCTTTCCCGCGGCACTCGAAGGGAAATATCAGAGCTACACTCAGGCCGACATGGCGCAGCTGCGCGAGGCGGGCTACCTGTCGCCCTTCCTGAGCGTCGAGGAGGGCGTCGCGGCCTACACGCGCGCGCTGCTCGGGCAATGAAACGCACGATCGAGGATTTCATCGGCGGCACGCCGCTCGCGCGGCTGCAGCGCCTGCCGGGCGCCGAGAACGAGCGCCGCGGCAACGTGATCCTTGCCAAGCTCGAAGGCAACAACCCGGCGGGCTCGGTGAAGGACCGGCCCGCGATCTCGATGATCCGCGGCGCCGAGCGGCGCGGCGAGATCAAGCCCGGCGACGTGCTGATCGAGCCCACCTCGGGCAACACCGGCATCGCGCTCGCCATGGCAGCGGCGATCCGCGGCTACCGCATGATCCTCATCATGCCGGAGCACCTCTCGGTCGAGCGCCGCCAGACGATGCGCGCCTTCGGCGCCGAGATCATCCTCACGCCGCAGAAGGGCGGCATGGAGGAGGCGCGCGACCTCGCCGAGAGGATGGTGCGCGAGGGCAAGGGCGTGATGCTCGACCAGTTCGCCAACCCCGACAACCCGCTCTCGCACTACGAGAACACCGGCCCCGAGATCTGGCGCGACACGGACGGCAAGGTCACGCACTTCGTGTCGTCCATGGGCACGACCGGCACGATCATGGGCTGCTCGCGCTTCTTCAAGGAGAAGAACCCGAAGATCGAGGTGATCGGCTGCCAGCCCGAGGAGGGCTCGCAGATCCCCGGCATCCGCAAGTGGCCCGAGGCCTACCTGCCGAAGATCTACGACAAGGCGCGCGTCGACCGCCTCGAATACGTCAGCCAGGCTGCCGCCGAGGAGATGGCGCGGCGCCTCGCGGCCGAGGAGGGCATCTTCGCCGGCATTTCCTCGGGCGGCGCGGTGGCGGTCGCGCTGCGCGTCGCGCGCGAGCTGAACAACGCGGTCGTCGTCACCATCATCTGCGATCGCGGCGATCGCTATTTATCGACGGGGGTGTTCCCCGCGTAACGCGCGCCGCCCGGCGCCGCCGCCGGTGTGGGGACAGACCCCGGTTCTTCTTGGTTCTGCTTTTTGGGGTCTGTCCCCGATCTCCCTAGCTTCAGACCCGCGCCCGTCGGCCGGTGCGCCAAGCACGCGGCCCCAGCGGGCCGAAGTGTAAAGCCACACTTTACACTTCATCGTGCCACGCCCGGTGTGTTCAAGACGACCCCGTCCCGCAGCCGGGCGGGCAGGCGTGGCGACCCGCCCGGCGCCGGCGTATCCTTCGCGGCCATGGGGCGTATCCCGAAAAACGCTCAACCGGATACTGGGTATCTGCGCAGTGTCCCTAACGCCTTGATTCGGGGCAAGGTTGACGAGAGCAGGAGCCGAAAGGCGGGATGCATCCCGTCGTTTAGGCTCCCTAATTCACGTTGGGCGTCATGAACAAGCGATGCATAAGAACGGAGCCATGAAAGAACCTGCGACTCGAGCACCTCGCAACCGCACCCTTGCGCTCTCTGACCGAGACGCAAGTCGTTTGCGTAGCCGCCTAATGATTGTGGACCAGTCAGTTCCTATATCCGAATGTGTCGGTCGGACAATCTTGGGCGACTCATTCCATGTGTTGCCTCTACTGCCGAGGAGGTGTGTCGATTTATTGATCGTCGACCCCCCCTATAACCTGACGAAGGACTTTAGCGATTCCACGTTCAAGCGCCGACCGACCGGCGCGTATGAAGAGTGGCTTCGCTCATGGGTTTCCCTGACCGCTCCGCTCCTAAGGCCGACGGGATCGGTGTACGTGTGTAGCGAATGGCGCTCGTCGACAGCCGTCCAGCGAGTGCTTGAAGAGCACTTCGTTATTCAGAACAGAATTACATGGGAGCGTGAAAAAGGGCGTGGCGCTCTGCGTAACTGGAAGAACTGCTCAGAAGACATCTGGTTCTGCACCGTTGGCGACGAGTATTTCTTTGACGTTGAGGCCGTGAAACAAAAGCGCCGCGTCGTCGCACCCTATCGTGATGCCGAAGGAAAACCAAAGGACTGGGCCGAGGAATCTAACGGCGGCTTCAGAGTAACGCATCCGTCGAACCTTTGGACGGATATCTCCGTTCCATTCTGGTCCATGCCTGAAAACACCGACCATCCGACTCAGAAGCCAGAAAAGCTTGTCGCCAAGTTGGTGCTTGCTAGTTCCAAGCCGGGAGATCTGGTGCTGGATCCGTTCCTAGGCTCAGGAACTACATCAGTCGTTGCGAAAAAGCTCGGCCGGCGATTCGTTGGTATCGAGCGAGAAGAAGCATATTGCTTGCTCGCCGAGAGACGACTGGAATTGGCCGACCTTGAACCTTCGATCCAAGGGTACGTCGGCGGTTACTTCTGGGAGAGAAATACGCTTGCGCTCCAGGGACGACAAGAAGCAAACAAGAGCGACACCCCGACCACGCAGCCTCAGCTATTCGAGGACAAATCGTGAAAAGCCGCCTCTTCCATTCGAATGACTATAAGGCCGTTCAAGCCAAGGTCCGCGACTTGATAAATAGCAGCCCGGACTTCTTGTCGAAGAACACAGCACAGAGCCCGCGTGCCGCCGGGGATGCTATCGAAAACGTCGTAGCTGCTTCCTTCGACAAGATCCTTGGGAGCCACTGCGGCGAGTACTCCTCGAGCTTCGCGCGCCGCGCCATGGCAGACCTCGCATTCAAGGACCGCGAGGGTCTGTATTACATCGTCGATGTAAAGACGCATAGAACCGACACCAAGTTCAACATGCCGAACCTAACGTCTGTAGAGCGGCTGGCTCGTTTCTATGAGGACGACTCGAATTTTTTCACTTTGCTTCTCATCAGCTACGGCGTCGAAGGTGTGAAGGCAAAGGTGAGCGAAGTTACGTTCGTGCCAATCGAGTTTCTTGGCTGGGATTGCCTGACGATCGGAGCGCTCGGATGGGGTCAGATCCAAATAGCCAACTCGAATGTCGTCACTGTAAATCCCGGCTATTCGCGAAAGCGATGGATGCTGGAATTCTGTGATGTCATGCTGGAGTTCTACCCCAAGGAAATGGCGAAAATCGGCGAGCGCGTATCTCGCTTTGAACAGGTTCGCGAATTCTGGTCGAAGAAGGCGGATGAATGACGCCCAACAACCCGTTGCAGCGGACGCGCCGCAAGCGGCGCGCCGCTGAACGGGGGCGTTAGCCATCAAGAGGCGCTGGCCACCCAAATGACCGCCCAGATTCTCGAAGCCCTGTTTTCCGGTGCTAAGGCGTTCGTCCGCGAGGCCGTCCAAGTTGCGCGTGAGGCAGTTCGCGTGATTCTGGAAGAAGTCGACCGGTCCTCCTTTGGGCGCGCAGCCGCCGGTCTCGTCACGGCAGTAACGGAGCGTTACTTCAAGAAGGCACAGAACCTTGCGGAAGAGGAGGCAGAACTCGCCGAGAAGTTTCGCCGTGACGGCAAGAGAACTACTGCAGACGCAGAGCGCCTCTCGGAACTCGAAGCGGAGCGGTCTAAGCTTCGTCGCGACCTAGATGCGGCAAGGACGAAGCAAGCAACCAAAGAGCTTCGAGAACAACAAGGCAAACTAATCGCAGCGCCCGTCACCGATGACGACGCGAGCGCCTCCTCCGGAATAATGGCGGCAAAGGAATGTCCAAGTTGCGGTGACACGATGCGCATACGTCAAGGTGGCTATAACGCGCGGTCCGAGAGACGTAGCTTCTGGTGGCAATGCACAAACGCGGAGTCTCAGTGCCCAACGATTCGTTTTGACCCTGAAGCCGAGCGCGGGACAGTTCTTCGAAAACCGGATGCAGACCTAGACGGATCGCGTGAACAAAGACGGAAGATCTGGGAGCGACCGGATGTCTTGGCGAAAACCCACGGCCGCATCCGAGCGGCACTGGGTGACGCGGACAATGAAATAGTTTGTCCTCACCACGCGATACCTATGAAGCTAATCCCCAAATCCACTGCCGGGGGTCGGCTTCTGGACAGCTATGAGTACGTTTGTCTCGGGGTTACCCCGGAAGGCCTTGCTTGCGAATACAAGTTGCCACTAGAGACCTTCTCGCAGGTGTCCGCTACGTTGAGGCGGCGCGATGGCAGGGGAATCATTGATGGCTAACATCGGCATGCAGCCCGACGCGCATGATGCCGCGCGCGGCTGATGCCGGACGTTAGGCGGCACATGCCATGCCATACATGCGGAAGTGGCGCTGGCAAGTCGCTGCGACAGCGCTCCACGAAGTTGATCGCAACTTGGGCTGGATCATCGGAGTACTCGGAGACATCGATCACGATCTCTATGAGCGTGACCAAAAGCACAAGGAACTTTTGCGAAAGGGCGCTGACGCGAAGCTTGCGGAGTGGTTCGGCGTCGGTGACGCAACGGCTATGTCTTACCTTTGGGTCCTGGCCGCCTTCTGAAGCGCTCCGGGAATTCGGACCACCTGCAGCGTTAGTCTCCGACGTTCAG
>CAZVHU010000031.1:0-25554 GCA_964627075.1 uncultured Enterobacteriaceae bacterium
CGTTGTTGCTCGACTTTGCGATATCGACATATCGCTGCAGTCGAGCGCCTAGCAGGCGCCGCGTTCCGGCCGCAACGCGCATGCGCGCAACTTGCTCAGAGCTCCCCTAGAAAGCTCCAATGAACGCTGACGACGTCGCGCAGTTCCTCCGCAGCCACCCGCAGTTCTTCGACCAGAATCCGGCGCTCCTCGAATCGATCTACGTGCCGCACCCCCACGGCGGGCGCGCGATCCCGCTCACCGAGCGCCAGATCGTGAGCCTGCGCGAGAAGGTGCGGCTGCTGGAAGGCAAGCTCGGCGAGCTGATCCAGTTCGGCGAGGACAACGATGCCATCGGAGAGAAGGTGCACCGGCTGTCGCTCGCGCTGCTCGGGGCGCGCGATTTCGGCGCCGCCGCCAGCGCGCTCTACTTCCACCTGCGGGAGGACTTCGCGGTGCCGCACGTGGCGCTGCGCATCTGGGGCCGCGAAGGGCTGGGAGGCGCCCCCGAAGCCGACGCGGTCGACCCGGCGCTGCGCGACAAGGCCGAGGCGATGGGATCGCCGCAGTGCGGGCAGGCCGCGGGCAACCCGTTCCTCGCGCTGTTTCGCGACGCGCAGGAGCACGTGCGCTCGGTGGCGCTCGTTCCGCTCGGGCAGACGCGCACCATCGGGCTGCTCGGGCTGGGCAGCGAGGACCCGCAGCGCTTCTACGCCGAGATGGGCACGCTCTACCTGCGCCGCATCGGCGAGTTGACCGCGGCGGCGCTCGCCACGCGCGGCTAGGCGGACAGGCGTGGCCGCGGCCGGCGCCACGCATCCGGCGGAACGCTTGCCCGCTGCGCACCCGGACGCGGCGCTCGCGCGCGCCTGGCTCGAGACGCTCGAGCACCAGCGCCGGCTCTCGCCCGCGACACTCGCCAATTATGCGCACGCGCTCGGCGCGCTGCTGCGGCTGCTCGGCGCCGGGCGCCTGGAGAAGCTCGAGAGCGCGCAGGTGCGGCGCCTGGTCGCGAGGCTGCACGCCTCCGGCCTCTCGGGCCGCACGCTCGCGCTCACGCTCTCGGCCTGGCGCGGCCTGTTCAAATGGCTCGTGCGCAATCGCGGCTTTGGCGCGAACCCCGTGCAAGGCGTGCGGGCGCCGAAGTCGCCCCGGCCGCTGCCCAAGGCGCTTTCGGTCGAGCAGGCGCAGCACCTGCTCGACGCCGACGCGGACGATTCTTCCGCGTCGCTGCGCGATCAGGCGATGTTCGAGCTGCTCTACTCCTCGGGCTTGCGGCTCGGCGAGCTGGTGGCGCTCGACGTGGACGACGGCCGGCTGGATCTGCGCCAGGGGGAGGTCACGGTGACCGGCAAGGGCCGCAAGACGCGTACCGTGCCTGTTGGCGCCCGCGCCCGCGACGCGCTGCGCGAGTGGCTCAAGGCGCGCGCGCAACTCGCCAGGCCGGAGGAAAGGGCGCTCTTCGTGGGGGCGCGCGGGCGGCGCATCCCGGCGGGCGTGGTCCGGGCGCGGCTCAAGGCCTGGGGGAGGCGCCGGGGACTCGCCGCGAACCTGCACCCGCACATGCTGCGCCACTCGTTCGCGAGCCACGTGCTGCAGTCCTCGCAGGACTTGCGCGCGGTGCAGGAGATGCTCGGCCACTCGAGCATCTCCACCACGCAGGTCTACACGCACCTTGACTTCCAGGCGCTCGCCAAGGTGTACGACGCGGCGCATCCGAGAGCGAAGAAGAAGTGAAGGAGTGAAGGAGTGAAGGAGTGAAGGAGTGAAGGAGTGAAGGAGTGAAGAGCCTGACGCTGAGGGCGGGAAGGGACAAGTCGGTGAAGCGCCGGCACCCGTGGATCTTCTCGGGCGCAATCGAGCGCGTGACCGGCGATCCGCAGATCGGCGACACGGTTGAGGTGCGCTCGGCCGACGGCAAGCCGCTCGCGCTCGCCGCCTACAGCCCGCAGTCGCAGATTCGCGCGCGTGCCTGGAGCTTCGAGCCCGGCACGGCGATCGACGCCGAGTTTTTCCGCGCACGGCTCCAGGCGGCGCTGCGGCTGCGCGAGACGCTGCCGGCGGCGCGCCACACGAACGCCATGCGCCTGGTGCATGCGGAATCCGACGGCCTGCCCGGGCTGGTGGTGGACCGCTACGCTGACGTGCTGGTCGCGCAGTTTCTCTCGGCAGGCGCCGAGCGCTGGCGAGAGGCGCTGCTCGATGCGCTCGCCGAGCTCACCGGCTGCGAGGCGATCTACGAGCGCTCGGATGCCGAGGTGCGCACGCTCGAAGGTCTCGTGCCGCGCACCGGATTTGCGCGCGGCAACCGCAACGCGCGGCGCTGCCCCATCATCGAGCACGGCCTGAATTTCCGCGTCGACGTCGAGGAGGGGCAGAAGACCGGATTCTTCCTCGACCAGCGCGACAATCGCCAGCGCGTGCGCGCGCTCGCCGCGGGGCGCGAAGTGCTCGACGGCTTCTGCTACTCGGGCGGATTCGCGCTCGCCGCGCTCGCCGGTGGCGCGCAGCGCGTCACCGCGGTGGATAGCTCGGCCGCGGCGCTGGAGGTCGCGCGCGAGAACCTCGCCGCCAACCACCAGCTCGATGCCACGCGCATCGCGTTCGAGCAGGCCGATGTGTTCGGCTACCAGCGCCTGCTGCGCGACCGCGGCGCGAGCTTCGGCCTGGTGGTGCTCGACCCGCCCAAGTTCGCGCCCACCGCAGCGCAGGCGAAGAACGCGGCCCGCGCCTACAAGGACATCAATTTGCTCGCCTTCAAGCTGCTCGCGCCGGGCGGCCTGCTCGCCACCTTCTCGTGCTCGGGCGGTGTGTCGGCGGAGCTTTTCCAGTCGATCGTCGCCGGCGCGGCGCTGGATGCCGGGGTGGATGCGAAGATCATCGAGCGCTTCGGCGCCGCCGCCGACCACCCGGTGGCGCTCGAGTTCCCCGAGGGGGACTACCTCAAGGGGCTGCTGCTCATAAGGTCGTGAGCGGCGGGTCGCTGGCAGTACAATCCCGCCCTCTCTGAACGGAGCACGCATGCAGCAGGAACAGATGGTGCCGGTGACCATCCTCACCGGGTTTCTCGGCGCGGGCAAGACGACGCTCCTCAACCGCATCCTCAAGGAGGACCACGGTCATCGCATCGCGGTGATCGAGAACGAGTTCGGCGAAGTGGGCGTGGACAGCGAGATCATCGAGAAGACCGACGAGCAGATCGTCGAGATGAACAACGGCTGCATCTGCTGCACGGTGCGCGGCGACCTGATCCGGATCCTCGGCTCGCTCAAGGAAAAGCGCGACCGCGGCGCGCTCAAGTTCGACCGCGTGATCATCGAGACCACCGGCATGGCGGACCCCGGCCCGGTGGCGCAGACCTTCTTCACCGACGAGGACATCGGCAACTACTACCTGCTCGACTCGATCCTCACGGTGGTGGACGCGAAGCACGCACCGAGGCAGCTCGACGAGTTCCGCGAGGCGCAGGAGCAGGTCGGGTTCGCCGACCGGATCCTGATGTCCAAGACCGACCTGGTCGCCGAAGAGCAGACGAGGAATCTCGTGGAGCGCATCAAGCGCATGAACCCGCGCGCGCCGGTGAAGAAGGTGCACTTCGGCGAAATGCCGCTCGCCGAGATCCTCGACATCCGCGGCTTCAACCTGAACGCGATCCTGGAGCTCGACCCGGAGTTCCTCGCCGACGCGCACCACGACCACCACGACCAGGTCGAGTCGTTCGTGTTCCGCTCCGACAAGCCCTTCGACGGCGACAAGCTCGAGCAGTTCCTCTCGGGGATGATCCAGGTCTACGGCCCCGACCTGCTGCGCTACAAGGGCGTGCTGTGGATGAAGGGCAACGCGAAGCGCGTCGTCTTCCAGGGCGTGCACATGATGATGGGCGGCGACATCGGCAAGCCCTGGGGCAAGGGCGAGAAGAAAGCGTCGCTGCTCGTCTTCATCGGCAAGAAGCTGCCGCGCGACCTGTTCATCGCGGGGCTGGAACAGTGCCTGGCGAAGTAGGCGGATGCTGCGGCTTTCGGGCATCCGGCACCGCTATGGCGCACGCGAGGTCCTGAGCCTCGAGCGCTTCGAGGCCGCGCCCGGCGAGCACTGGCTGGTGCTCGGCGCATCCGGCAGCGGCAAGACCACGCTGCTTCACATCATCGCCGGGCTGCTCGAGCCAAGCTCGGGCGAGGTCGAAGTCGCGGGCAAGGCGCTAGGCAAGCTCGACCCCGCCGCGCTGGACAGCTGGCGGGGCCGCACGGTGGGGATCGTTCCGCAGAAGCTGCACCTCGTCGCAAGCCTCACGGTCGCGCAGAATCTCGCGCTTGCGCAGTACCTCGCCGGCGTAGCGCAGGACGCGTCCCGGATCGAGAACGTGCTGGCGAGCGTCGGCCTCGCCGGGCGGGGCGGCGAGCGGCCGGCGCGCCTGTCGCACGGCGAGGCGCAGCGCGCGGCGGTGGCGCGCTCGGTGGTGAACCGCCCGAAGCTCCTGGTGGCGGACGAGCCGACCTCGAACCTCGACGACGCCAACTGCGCCGCCGCGCTCGACCTTCTCGAGTCGCAAGCCGCGAGCTGCGGCGCGACGCTCGTCATCGCCACGCACGACCGGCGCGCGCGCGAGCGCTTCGCGAACCGGCTCGAACTCGGCGCGGCGGCCGGGGCGGCGGCATGAACCTGCCGACGATCAGCTTCGCCTACCTGCGCGCGCGCCCTTTCGCCACGGCGTTGAACCTGCTGCTGCTCGCGCTCGGCATCGCCACGATTACCGTGCTGCTGCTCACGACCTCGCAGCTGGAAGAGCGCATGAGCCGCGACGCGCGCAGCATCGATCTTGTCGCGGGCGCCAAGGGCAGCGCGATGCAACTCGTGCTATCTGCCGTGTTCCACCTGGACGCCCCGACCGGCAACATCCCGCTGGCGGATGCGGACGCGCTCGCCAGACACAAGCTGGTGAAGAAGGCGATCCCGCTCGCGCTCGGCGACAGCTTCCGGGGCTTTCGCATCGTCGGCACGAACCACGACTACCCGGCGCACTACGGCGCCGCGCTCGCGGCGGGGCGCCTCTGGGCCGAGCCGATGGAAGCGGTGGTCGGCGGCGAGGTCGCCGCGAAGACCGGGCTCGCGCCGGGCGCGAAGTTCGCCGGCGCGCACGGCCTCGAAGGCGAGGGCGACGCGCACGAGACGACGCCCTACAGCGTCGTCGGGGTGCTGGCGCCCAGCGGCACGGTGCTCGATCGCCTCGTGCTCACCAGCGTCGAGTCGGTGTGGGTGGTGCACGAGCACGCCGAGCCCGGCGCCGACCTGAAAAAGCTCATCGCGGAAATGAAGGACGCGGAAAAGGAGCTCACTGCGCTGCTCATCCAGTACGCCTCGCCGCTCGCCGCCGCGATGCTGCCGCGCCAGATCAATTCGGCGAGCGCGCTGCAGGCGGCGTCGCCCGCCTACGAGAGCGCGCGCCTTTTCAGGATGCTGGGCGTGGGGGTGGACGTGCTGCGCGCCTTCGGCGCGATCCTGATGCTCGTCGCGGGCCTGTCGGTGTTCATCGCGCTGCTCAACGCGCTCGAGGACCGGCGCTACGACCTCGCGGTGATGCGCATGCTCGGCGCCTCGCCCGCGAAGCTGATGGGGCTGATGCTCGCGGAGGGCGTGGCGCTCGCGCTCGCGGGCGGCATCGCGGGACTTGCGCTCGGGCACCTGCTCACCGAGGCGCTCGGCTGGGCGCTGAAGGCCGCGCAGCACGTAGCGGTCACCGGGTGGACGTGGAACCACAGCGAATGGTGGCTGCTCGCCCTTGCGCTGGCGGTCGGCGTTGCGGCGTCCCTGTTGCCCGCGGGGCGCGCCTACCGGACGGACGTCGCGCCGCTGCTCGCCGAGGGGTAGAATCGCCGCCATGAAGATTGCGCCGACAGGGTTGCTCGCCCTCGCGTTTGCCGGTTCCGTGCTGGCGCAGGCGCCCATCCAGCACGTGCCGCCGCCAGGCGTGCCGGCAGCCGCCGGTCCGGAGATGCTCAAGCCGCTCCCGGAACGCAAGGATGTCGTTTCCTGGAAGACCCTCGCGCAGGTGGAGCTGGTGAAGGTCAAGGACCGCTACGTGCCGCAGTTCACCGACGCGGTGGCGAAGCTCGACAAGAAGGAAGTGAAGCTGCAGGGCTTCATGATGCCGCTCGAGATGGGCGCGCAGCAGAAGCACTTCGTGCTCCTGGCGATGCCGCAGAGCTGCGCGTTCTGCATGCCCGGCGGTCCCGAGCAGCTGGTCGAGGTGCGCTCGAAGACCCCGGTCACCTACGGCTTCGAGCCGATCGTGCTCAGCGGCAAGCTTGCCGTGCTCAAGGACGAACCGAGCGGCGTCTTTTACCGCCTGACCGAAGCGGTCCCCGCGAAGTAGCGCGGGTCCGCATCGCCTGTGGCGCGGCATGAATGCGCGCCGCCCGCCTCGACGACGGAAATCCCATGCAAACCTGGCACGGCACGACGATCCTCTCGGTGCGCCGCGGCGCGAGCGTCGCGCTCGGCGGCGACGGGCAGGTGACCCTTGGCAACGTGGTGCTGAAGGGTGGCGCGCGCAAGGTGCGCCGCCTGTACAACGAGCGCATCCTCGCCGGCTTTGCCGGCGGCACCGCGGATGCGTTCACCCTGTTCGAGCGCTTCGAGGCGAAGCTGGAGAAGCACCAGGGCAACCTCATGCGCTCCGCGGTCGAGCTCGCCAAGGACTGGCGCACCGACCGGGTGCTGCGGCGCCTGGAGGCGATGCTCGCGGTCGCCGATCGCGAGAAGTCGCTCGTCATCACGGGGATCGGCGATGTGCTCGAGCCCGAGCACGGCATCGTCGCCATCGGCTCGGGCGGTCCCTACGCGCAGGCGGCGGCGCGCGCCCTGCTCGCGAATACCCAGTTGTCGGCGCGGGAGATCGTGGAGCGCGCGCTCGGCATCGCGGCGGAAATCTGCATCTATACGAACGATCAGAGGACGATAGAAGTGTTGGGAGAGTGAAGGAGTGAAGGAGTAAAGGAGGCGAAGAAGGCGATCTGCCTAAGCCCTCTCGCGTTTCGGCACCAGACCCTTCACACCTTCACGCCTTCACCCTTTCCGCCGCCGCCACCCTCATTACTACGATGACTCCACAAGAGATCGTCCACGAGCTGGACAAGCACATCGTCGGCCAGCACAAGGCAAAGCGCGCGGTGGCGATCGCGCTCAGGAACCGCTGGCGGCGCCAGCAGGTGCCCGAGCCGCTGCGGCAGGAGATCACGCCCAAGAACATCCTGCTGATCGGCCCCACGGGCGTCGGCAAGACCGAGATCGCGCGGCGCCTCGCGCGCCTTGCGGACGCGCCCTTCATCAAGGTGGAGGCCACCAAGTTCACCGAGGTCGGCTACGTCGGACGCGACGTGGATTCGATCGTGCGCGACCTGGTGGAGATCGCGGTCAAGGGCGCGCGCGAGCAGGCGATGCGCCGCGTGCGGCCGCGCGCGCAGGACGCGGCAGAGGAGCGCATCCTCGATGCGCTGCTGCCGCCGGCGCGCGGCGCGGGCTTCCATGAGGGCGCGGCCGAGGACAGCGCGACGCGCCAGAAATTCCGGAAGAAGCTTCGCGAAGGCGCGCTCGACGACAAGGAGATCGAGATCGAGGTGGCGGCGCTGGCGCCGCAGATGGAGATCCTCGCCCCGCCCGGCATGGAGGAGCTCACGCAGCAGATCCAGGGCATGTTCCAGAATCTCGGCGGCGGCCGGCGGCGCACGCGCAAGATCCGCATCCGCGAGGCGCTCGTGGCGCTCACCGAGGAGGAAGCTGCGAAGCTCGTCGGCGACGAGGACCTGAAGGGGCGCGCGCTCGCGAACGTCGAGCAGAACGGCATCGTGTTCCTCGACGAGATGGACAAGATCGCGAGCCGCGGAGAGATGGCCGGCGCCGACGTCTCGCGCCAGGGCGTGCAGCGCGACCTGCTGCCGCTGGTGGAAGGCACCACGGTGAGCACCAAGTACGGCATGGTGAAGACCGACCACATCCTGTTCATCGGCTCGGGGGCGTTCCACATGTCCAGGCCCTCGGACCTGATTCCCGAGCTGCAGGGCCGCTTCCCGATCCGAGTCGAGCTCGACTCGCTCTCGGTGGACGATTTCGAGCGCATCCTCACCTCGACCGACGCGAGCCTGGTGAAGCAGTACCAGGCGCTGCTCGCCACCGAGGGCGTGACGCTGGAGTTCCGCGCACAGGCGATCCGGCGCGTGGCCGAGATCGCGTACCAGGTGAACGAGCGTACCGAGAACATCGGCGCGCGGCGCCTTTACACCGTGCTGGAAAAGCTCCTCGAGGAGATTTCGTTCGCCGCCGGCCAGCGCGGCGCGGAGTCGGTCGCGCTCGATGCGGCCACCGTCGAGCAGCGCCTTGCCGAGCTCGCCAGGAACGAGGATCTGTCGCGCTACGTCCTGTAGGAACGGGCCGCTGTTCCGCCGTTATCGGCGTCCTTCGGCGTTCATCGGCGGTTCCGCTTTTGCCTTCGCCTCAAGGCAATCGCGGCACAGGCAGCCTTCGCCCGGCACCGGCTCGACCGCTGGCAACTCCGCGCACCAGCATTTCGCCGCTCCGGCGACCATGCCGCAGGTGAAAGGCTTGCCGCAGCGGGCGCAGCGCGAGTTGTCGGCGGTCAAGGCCATGCCCCGGGGATTCTAGCGGGGGGCTTGAAAAGCCCCGCGCCCGCCCCATCTTGGCAGCGTGAGCCGGCAGGGCCGGCAAAAACTCTTACAGGAGAGGCACATGGCAAACATCACCCGTTATGACCCGTTCGGCGACCTGGTGGACGACCTGTTCAAGGGCTTCTTCGTGCGCCCGATGGCGTTCGAGGGCCGCGAGCCGGCGGTGCGCATGAAGCTGGACGTCACCGAGAGCAACGGCGGCTACGTCGTCACCGCCGAGCTGCCGGGCGTGAGAAAGGAAGACATCAACGTCGCGATCGACGGCGCGCAAGTGACCCTCAGCGCCGAGGTGAAGCGCGAGCGCGAGGCGAGCGCCGAGGAGCGCCCGATTCATGTCGAGCGCTACTACGGCAAGGTGTCGCGCAGCTTCACGCTGCCGCAGGAGCTGGACGAGGCGAAGGCCGAGGCGAAGTTCCGCGACGGCGTGCTCGAGCTCAGGCTCCCGAAGAAGGCCGCGGCCGCGCGCAAGGCGATCACCATCCAGTAACGCACGCAGTCCGCAGTCGAAGGGCCGGCACCGCCGGCCCTTTTTGTTTGTAGAATGGCCGGACGATGAACGCGCCGGCCCACCACAACGCGCAAGCCGCCGACAAGGCGCGCACGCTCGCCGAGGCGCTGCCCTACATCAAGCGCTTCCACGGCCGCACCATCGTCGTCAAGTTCGGCGGCAACGCCATGACCGACGACGAGTTGAAGGCGGGCTTCGCGCGCGACGTGGTGCTGCTCAAGCTCGTCGGCATGAACCCGGTGGTGGTGCACGGCGGCGGGCCGCAGATCGAAAGCGTGCTCGCGCGCCTCGGGATGAAGGGCGAGTTCGTGCAGGGCATGCGCGTGACCGACGCCGCGACCATGGACGTGGTCGAGATGGTGCTCGGCGGCCAGGTGAACAAGGAAGTCGTCGAACTGATCAACCAGGCCGGCGGCAAGGCGGTCGGCCTCACCGGCCAGGACGGCGCCTTCATCCGCGCGAGGAAGATGTTGTTGCCGGCGAAGGAGAACGGCAAGGTGGACCTCGGGCAGGTGGGCGAGATCGAGTCCATCGACCCGTCGGTGATCCAGACGCTCGAGCAGGGCGGCTTCATCCCGGTGGTGGCGCCGATCGGCACCGGCGCCGACGGCACCACCTACAACATCAACGCCGACCTCGTCGCCGGGAAGCTCGCCGAGATCCTGCGCGCCGAGAAATTGATCGTGCTCACCAACACGCCGGGCGTGCTCGACAAGGACGGCAAGCTGCTGAGCGGCCTCACGCCGCGCAAGATCGACGACCTGGTGGCGAAAGGCGTGATCTCGGGCGGCATGCTGCCCAAGATCGCCTCGGTGCTCGACGCCGCGCGCGCCGGCGTCAAGGCCTGCCACATCATCGACGGCCGCGTGCCGCACGCGCTGCTGCTCGAAGTGCTCACCGACGCCGGCGTCGGCACGCTGATCCGCTCCAAGTAACCGTGCGCATCGCCCAGCTCCCGCCCTCGCGGCGGGTGTGGATCTTCGACCTCGACAACACGCTGCACGACGCGCGGCCCCGCATCTTCCCGTCGATGCACGCCCAGATCAACGAGTACCTGCAGCGTCATTTCGGCGTCGACGAGGAGGGCGCGAACGAGATGCGGCGCGGCTTCTGGCTGCGCTACGGCACGACGCTGAAAGGGTTGATGCGCCACCATGGCACCGACCCGCGGCATTTCCTGCGCGAGACGCACCGCTTTCCGGAGCTTGCGGACATGGTGGTCCACGAAAACGCGCTCAAGCATGCGCTCGCGGCGCTGGGCGGCAGGCGGCTCATCTTCTCCAACGCGCCGCAGCACTACGTCGAGGAGGTGGTGCGCGCGATCGGCCTGGCGCAGTACTTCGACGCCGTCTACACCATCGAGAGCACGCGCTTCAGGCCCAAGCCCGCGTTCCAGGGCTTCAGGCTCCTGCTGCGGGCGCACAATCTCGCGCCGCACCGTTGCGCGCTGGTGGACGACACGCTGGAGAACCTGCGCACCGCCAAGCGCCTGGGCATGAGCACCGTATGGGTGAGCGCGCGCGCGATGCGCGTGCCGTACGTGGACCTGCGCGTCGGCTCGGTGACGCAGCTGCCGCGGCTGGTATTCCGGCACGCCCACTGAGTGGTTAGAATCGGCCCATGCCGCGCGCGAAAGGGGAGAGGCGGCTCGAGATCCTGAAGGCGCTCGCCGGGATGCTCGAGCAGCCGAAATGGGAGCGCATCACGACTGCGGCGCTGGCCGGAAAGCTCGACGTTTCCGAGGCCGCGCTGTACCGCCATTTCGCCTCCAAGGCGCAGATGTACGAGGGGCTGATCGAGTTCGTCGAGTCCTCAGTATTTTCTCTGGCCAACAAGATCACCGCCGATGAGCCCGACGGCCGCAAGCAGGCGGCGAAGCTCCTCGAGATGCTGCTCGCCTTCGCCGAGAAGAACCCCGGCATGGTGCGCGTGATGACGGGCGACGCGCTGGTGGGCGAGCACGAGCGGCTGCAGGCACGCATGAACCAGTTCTTCGACCGCTTCGAGGCGACGCTTAAGCAGGCGCTGCGCGCGCCGGGCGGCGACGGCGGCTCGAAGGCAAGCGAGGCCGAGGTAAGCGCGCAGGCCGGCGCGCTGCTGCGCTACCTCATCGGCTGCCTGCACCAGTACGCGAAGAGCGGTTTCTCGCGGAAACCCAGCGAGAGCTTCAGCGCGCAGCGGAGGTTCCTGCAGGCCTAGATGCAGAACTTCGGCATCGGCCAGCCGGTCGAGCGCTTTGAGGACGCCCGGCTGCTGCGCGGCGAAGGGCGCTTCATCAATGATCTTCAATTGCCTGGCGAAGCGCACGTCGTATTCGTGCGCTCGCCGCATGCGCATGCGCGCATTCGCGCGATCGATGCGGCTCAGGCCCTTGCGGCGCCTGGCGTGCTCGGCGTGTTCACGGGCGACGACCTGGCGCGCGACGGGCTGGGTACCACGGCGCCTGCGCTGAAGCGCACGCGGCCCGACGGCAGCGCGATGTTCTGGCGCGCGCACCCGGGCCTTGCGCGCGAGCGCGCGCGCTACGTCGGCGACCCGGTCGCCGCAGTGGTCGCCGAGACGCTCGCGCTCGCCAGGGACGCCGCAGAGCTGGTCGCGGTGGACTACCAGATGCTGCCCGCGGTGGCATCGGCCGGGGCCGCGGTCGCGCGCGGCGCGCCGGCGGTCTGGGACGAATGCCCGGACAACGTCTCGCACGGCTTCGAACTGGGCGATCGGCAGGCGTGCGACGCGGCGTTCGCGCGGGCGGCGCGCGTGGTGAAGCGTCGCTTGCGCATCCCGCGACTGCATGCCCAGTTCATGGAGCCGCGCGGCGCGCTCGGGCTGCACGACGCCGCCGAGGACCGCTACGCGCTCTGGCTCGACACGCAGCATCCGCATCGCAACCGCGAGGTCCTGGCGAACGACGTTTTCCGCATCCCCCAGCACCGGATACGTGTCGTCTCTCACGACGTCGGCGGCGCCTTCGGCATCAAGGGCTGGGGCAATCTCGAGCCGCGCCTGGTGCTGTGGCTCGCGCGCAGGCTCGCGCGGCCCGTGAAGTGGACCTGCGAGAGGAGCGAGGCGCCGCTCGCCGACGAGCACGCGCGCGATTGCACGAGCGAGGCCGAGCTGGCGCTCGACGCCGACGGCAGATTCCTCGCGATCCGCGTGCACAACTTGAACGACCTCGGCGCCTACGTCTCATCGGACCGCAACCTGGTGCATAGCACCTCCAACGTAGGCTCGGTCGTGGGGATGTATGCATTCGCGGCGGCGCACGTGCGCGTCACCTGCGTGTTTTCCAACACGAGCCCTATCGCACCCTACCGCGGCAACGGCAGGCCCGAGGCGATCTACGTGGTGGAGCGCCTGATCGATGCCGCCGCGCGCGAGCTGGGCATGGATCCGGTCGAGCTGCGACGCAGGAACCTCGTGCCTTCCGAGGCGATGCCTTACCGCACTGCGCTCGGATTCACGTACGACTGCGGCGAGTTCGCGAAGAACATGGACCGCGTGCTCGCGATGGCGGACTGGAGCGGGTTCGAATCACGGCGCGCGGCGGCGAAGGCGCGCGGGCGCTTGCGAGGAATCGGCGTCGCCAACGCGATCGAGCGCGCCGCTTCACCTCCAGGGCTGGAATTCGCGGAGATTCGCTTCGATCCGGGCGGCGCGGCGACGATCTTCCTCGGCACCAAGGGGCAGGGGCAGGGGCACGAGACGCTCTTCCGGCAGATCGCGGCTACGCGGCTCGGCCTCGACCCGCGCGAGATCGGCTTCGTGGAAGGCGACACCGCGGCGGTCGCGTTCGGCGCCGGCACCTACGGCTCGCGCTCCGCGGCGCTCGGCGGCTCGGCGCTGTGGCTCGCGGCCGACAAGTTGATCGCGAAGGGCCGGCGCATTGCCGCGCACCTGCTGGAAGCGGGCGAGGCGGACGTCGCGTTCTCGAACGGGCGCTTCTCGATCGCGGGCACCGACCGCAGCGTGACGATCGGGGAGGTGGCGAAGGCGGCGTTCGTTCCGGCGCGGCTGCCGAAGGCAATGGAGCCGGGGTTTTTCGAGCAGGCGACTTTCGCGCCCTCGGCGGAGACTTTTCCGAACGGTTGCCACGTCTGCGAGGTGGAAGTGGACCCCGAGACTGGCGTGGTGGAGCTCGCGGGCTACTGGGTCGTGGACGACGTCGGCACCGAGCTGAACCCGCTGACGCTCAAAGGGCAGATCGCAGGCGGCATCGTGCAGGGCCTGGGCGAGGTGCTGATGGAGGAGCTTTCCTACGACGCGGACGGGCAGCTCCTGACAGCCTCCTTCATGGACTATGCGTTGCCGCGCGCCGCCGACCTGTGCGCCTTCGAAATCGGCTCGAACCCCGTGCCCACGAAGCTGAATCCCCTCGGCGCCAAGGGCGCGGGCGAGGCGGGCACGGTGGGCGCGCTGCCGGCGGGGATGAACGCGATCCTCGACGCGCTCGCGCCGCTCGGGGTGACGAACCTCGAGATGCCGGCGACGCCGGAGAAAGTGTGGCGCGCGATCCGGGCGGCTGCAGCGGCCAAAGTGTAAAGCGTGACTTTACACTTTGGAGCCACCACCCCGGCCGCAAACCGGACAGCCCGGGTCCTTGGGCACCTTCACCGTGCGCCACTCGGCGCGCTTGGCGTCCAGCAGCAGCAGCCGCCCCGCGAGCGACTCGCCTGCGCCGGCAAGCAGCTTCACTGCCTCCATCGCCTGCAGCGCGCCCACCGCGCCGGTGAGCGGGGCGAAAACGCCGAGCTGCGAGCACTGCACTTCCTCGACTTCGGCGTCCTCGGGATACAGGCACGCGTAGCACGCGGCCGACGGGCTCCTCATGTCGAACACGCTCACCTGGGCGTCGAAGCGGATCGCCGCGCCCGAGACCAGCGCCTTGCGGTGCTTCACGCAGGCACGGTTGAGCGCGTGGCGCGTGGCGAAGTTGTCCGTGCAGTCGAGCACCGCGTCGGCCTGCTCGACGAGCGGGCCCATGGATTCGCCGTCCAGGCGCGCCGCGAGCGGCACGACTTCCACTTCGGGGTTAAGGGCCGCGAGCGCCGTGCGCGCGGCGTCCACCTTCCGCGCGCCCACCGATTCGGTGCGGTACAGCACCTGGCGCTGAAGGTTGGTGAGGTCGATGCGGTCGGAGTCGGCGATCGTCAGGCGCCCGACGCCGCTCGCCGCGAGGTAGAGCGCGGCGGGGCAGCCGAGGCCTCCGGCGCCGACCACGAGCACGCGCGCGGCGCGCAGCTTCTCCTGCCCCTCGATGCCGATCTCCGGCAGCAGGATGTGGCGGCTGTAGCGGAGGAGCTGCTGGTCGTTCAGTTCGTCTTGGCCGCCGGCTTGGTCTGCGCGACCGCGGGCGGCTCGCCCTTGAGGTGGGCGATCGCCTGCGCCAGCTGGAAGTCGTCCTTCGAGCCGAGCTCGATCGGCTTGGGCGGCTCGGCCGGCGTCGCGGGCGCAGCCGCCGGCTTGGCGCGCGGCGCGGCCTTCTCGGCGTCCTTGTCGCCGTTGGCGAGGTGGCGCTGCAGGTCCGCCTCGCGCAGGCGCGCGAGCTGCGCGCCCGGCTCCTCGACAACAAGGTCCGGGGTGATGCCCTTCGCCTGGATCGAGCGGCCGCTCGGCGTGTAGTAGCGCGCCGTGGTGAGCTTGATCGCGGTGTTGTTGCCAAGCGGCATGATGGTCTGCACCGAGCCCTTGCCAAAGGTCTGCGTGCCCATCACCGTGGCGCGCTTGTGGTCCTGCAGCGCGCCGGCGACGATTTCGGAGGCCGAGGCCGAGCCGCCGTTCACCAGCACCACCATCGGCACGGTCTTCGCGAGCGCCGGCAGCGACTTCAGGGCGTCGTCGCGCCCGCCGCGGGAATAGTCGTCCACCCAGGCGAGGTATTTCTTGCGCGCGTCCTCGGTTCTGCCGTCGGTCGAGACCACCAGCACCTTGTTCGGCAGGAACGCGGCCGAGATCGCCACCGCGCCATGCAGCAGGCCGCCGGGATCGTTGCGCAGGTCGAGCACCAGGCCCTTGTTGACGCCCTGCTTGAACAGACCGTCGAGGTGCCGCACCAGGCTCTCGGCGGTGCTCTCCTGGAACTGCGACACGCGCACCCAGCCATAGCCCGGCTCGATCACCTTCGACTTGACGCTCTGCACCTTGATGATGGCGCGCGTCAGCGTCACCACGATCGGCTGCGGCTCGCCCTTGCGCGAGATCGTCAGCGTGATCTGGGTGTTGGGCTTGCCCCGCATGCGCTTCACCGCGTCGTTCAGCGTCATGCCCTTCACGGGCGTGTCGTCGAGCTTGATGATCAGGTCGCCGGGCTTGATGCCGGCGCGGAAGGCCGGCGTGTCCTCGATCGGCGACACCACCTTGACGAAGCCGTCTTCCATGCCGACTTCGATCCCCAGGCCGCCGAACTGGCCCTGGGTGCCGACCTGCAGCTCCTTGAACGCCTCGGCGTCGAGGTAGGCCGAGTGCGGGTCGAGGCCCGAGAGCATGCCGTTGATGGCCTCGTTGATGAGCTTCTTGTCCTCGACCGGCTCGACGTAGTTCTGCTTGATGGCGCCGAACACCTCGGTGAAGGCGCGCAGCTCCTCGATCGGCAGCGGCGCGCGCGCGGCGCGCTCGGCGATCGCCTGGAAATTGAGGCTCACCAGCACGCCGGCGACGGCGCCGATGAGGATCAGGATGGCCTGCTTCAGCTTGCCCATGTGTGGTTTCCGGATCACCTCAGCCTTGCCCAGCCCAGGGGGTCGAATGCTTTGCCGAGGTGTCGCAACTCAAAGTATAAACCCGTTTGCTCGTTGCCCCCGCTCGCTCCGACCGTGGCGATCGACTCGCCCGCGCCGACGGAGTCGCCAGTTTGCTTGAGCAGCGCCTCGTTGTTGGCGTACACCGAGAAATAAGTCTCGCCGTGGTCCAGTATTAACAGGTTGCCGAGGCCGCGCATCCACTCGGCGTAGACCACGCGGCCCGCCGCCACCGCCCGCACCGGCTCGCCTTCGGCGGCGCGGATGAACACGCCGCTCGAGCGCCCGGCGCCCGCAGGACGTGGAGCGCCGAAACGCAGCGAAAGTTCCCCGCGCACCGGCAGCCTCAGCTTGCCCTTGAGCGAGGAGAACGGGCCGCCCGCGGCGGCGCCGGCCTCGGGCACCTTTTCCACCCGCGCGTAGCCTGCGCCGGGGCGCGCGGCGAGCACCTTGCCGATTTCCTCCACCAGGCGCGCGAGTCGCGCCTCGTCGGCGGCGAGCACCTTGAGCTCGCGGTTCGCCTTGCGGATGTCGGCTGCGACGCGCTCCAGCACCCGGATGCGCTCGCGACGCTGCGCGAGCAGCTGCTCGCGCTCGGCGCGGCTGCGCGCCTCCACTGCCGCGAGCTCGGCGGCCTTTGCCGCTGACGCTTCGCGCAATCGCGCCAGCTCGGCGAGGCCGGCGCGATGCGCCTCGATCATCTGCGCGGCGGCGCGCGACACGTAGGCGAGGTAAACCAGGCGCCGCGCGCCTTCGGCGGGGTCCTCGCCCGAGAGCGCGACGCGCAATGCGTCGGGCGCGCCCGCCATGGCGCGCGCCGCGAGCAGCCTGCCGAGCGCGGCGCGGCCCGCTTCGAGCGCGGCTTCCTGCGCGCCGCGCTCCCTGGCGAGGCGGCCGAGCACGTCGGCCGCGGCGCGCGCCTCCTCGGCCTGTTTCTGCAATTCGCGGGTGGCGTCCGAAATCGCGCGCTCCGAATCGCGCAGCGCGTCGCGCGCCTCGCGGCGCGCGGCCTCGCGGTCTTCCAGCTCGCCGCGCAGGGCGTCGATCCTCGCGCGCAGCGCCGCCAGGTCCTCCTCGCGGGTCGCCGCCTGCGCCGCGCAGGTGCCCGCGAGCACCGCCGCGAGCAGCGCGCGCCTCAGCAGGTCGGCTGCGGGACCGAGAGGCGTCTTACCCTCGCGCCCCCGGGGCCTTGCCCTGCGCCGCGACCGCGGCGAGGCGCCGGGCGACCTCGGCCTGGTCGCCGAGGTAGTAGTGCTTGAGCGGGCGCAGGTCCTCGCCCAGCTCGTAGACGAGCGGGATGCCGGTCGGGATGTTGAGGCCCACGATGTCGGCGTCCGAAACCGCGTCGAGGTACTTCACCAGCGCGCGGATCGAGTTGCCGTGCGCCGCCACCAGCGCGCGCGCGCCGCCGCGGATCGCGGGCGCGATCGATTCATGCCAGTACGGCAGCACGCGCGCGACGGTGTCCTTGAGGCACTCGGTGAGCGGCAGCTCGCCGCGCGCCAGGCCGGCGTAGCGCGGGTCGCTCGCCTCGCTGCGCGGGTCGCCCGGCGCGAGCGCCGGCGGCGGCGTGTCGTAGCTGCGCCGCCAGACGAGCACCTGCGCCTCGCCGAACTTCGCCGCCATCTCGGCCTTGTTCAGCCCCTGCAGCGAGCCGTAGTGACGCTCGTTCAGCCGCCAGCTCTTGCGCACCGGGATCCAGAGCAGGTCCAGCTCCTCGAGCGCGAGGTGCAGCGTGCGGATGGCGCGCTTCAGCACCGAGGTGAAGGCGAGGTCGAAGCCGTAGCCCTCGGCGCGCAGCAGCCGGCCGGCGGCGCGCGCCTCGTCGACGCCGCGCGCCGAGAGGTCCACGTCGGTCCAGCCGGTGAAGCGGTTCTCGCGGTTCCAGTCGGACTCGCCGTGTCGCAGCAGGACCAGCTTCGGCATCGCGCGGGGTGAAGTCGGAGACAAAGCCTATTCTATAATGTCGCTCTCTCGTGGACTTCATCAAGAACAACATCCTGCTGATCGCGGTCGCGTTCGTCTCGGGCGCGATGCTAATCTGGCCGCTCGTGCGCCGCGGCTCCGGCGGCCCGTGGGTCAACACCACCGAGGCGACCCAGCTCGTCAACCGCCAGGACGCGCTGCTGCTCGACGTGCGCAGCGCCGACGAGTTCGCCAAGGGGCACATCCTCGGCGCGAAGAACGTGCCGCTCGCCGAGCTCGAGCGGCGCGCGCCCGAGCTCGACAAGCACAAGTCGCGGCCGGTGATCGTACATTGCGACACCGGCAACCTCTCCACCAGCGCGCTGCCGGTGCTGCGCAAGCTGGGTTTCGCCACAGTGGTGAACCTCACCGGGGGCTTTTCCGCCTGGAAGCAGGCGGGGCTGCCGGTCGAGAAGTGAGCGGCGGGCGCGGCGTGGCGCGCGTGCTGATGTACACCACCGAGTACTGCCCCTTTTGCCGCGCCGCCGAGCGGCTGCTGGAACGCAAGGGCGTCACCGGGATCGAGCGCGTGCGGGTGGACCTTGATCCCGAGCGGCGCGCGGAGATGATGCAAAGGAGCGGCCGGCGAACCGTGCCGCAGATCTGGATCGGCGAGCGCCACGTCGGCGGCAGCGACGAGCTGCACGCGCTGGAGCGCTCGGGCGAGCTCGACCGGCTGCTGGCCGCCGCCTAGCGCCAGCCAAACAGGAGATCGCCGTGGCCGACGAACAGCAGCAGCCTTCCTTTCAGATCGAGAAGCTCTACGTCAAGGACGTCTCGCTCGAGGTGCCCGGCGCGCCGCAGGTGTTCGTGCAGGCCGAGCCGCCGCAGCTCGAGATCCAGGTGCGCAACCAGGCGGCGCAGTTCGGCGAGGGGCTGTTCGAGGTCTCGGTGACCGTGACCGCGACGGCGAAGGCGGGCGACAAGACGCACTTCCTGGTCGAGGCGACGCAGGCCGGGATCTTCTCGGTGCGCAACGTCTCGCAGTCCGACCTCGAGCCGCTGCTCTCGATCGCCTGCCCGACGATCCTCTACCCGTACGTGCGCGAGTCGATCTCGGACCTCGTGACGCGCGCGGGCTTTCCGCCGGTGCTGCTCGCGCCGGTGTCGTTCGAGCAGCTCTACATGCAGCGGCGGCAGCAGCAGTCGGGCGAGCCGCGCATCGAGATCGCGAACTAGAACGTGCAAGTGCGCGCGGCGGCGCTCGCCCTTTCGCTCCTTGCGTTGTTGCTTGCGGCCCGCGCCGCTGCAGCGGACTTCCGCTCGGTGCAGGAAAACGCCGCGGTGCTCTACGACGCGCCCTCGCGGCAGGCGACGCCGCTGTTCGTGGTGTCGCGCATGTATCCGCTCGAGGTGATCGTCAACCTGGAAGCCTGGGTGAAGGTGCGCGACCACACCGGTGCGCTCACCTGGATCGAGAAGAAGGCCTTGGGCGAGCGCCGCACGGTGCTCGTCACCGCGGCGCTCGCCGAGGCGCGCGCGCGGCCCGAGGACGGCGCGCCGCTCGTCTTCAGCGCGTCGCAGAACGTCGCGCTGGAGCTGGTCGAGGCGGCACCGGGCGGCTGGCTGCGGGTGCGCCACGCCGACGGCGCGAGCGGCTACCTGCGCGTCAACCAGGTCTGGGGCAACTGAACCTCCCGCATGGCTGAGATCGCGGTCCTGGGCGCGGGTGCCTGGGGCACCGCGCTCGCCGCCTCGCTCTCGCAGCGGCATGGCGTGCGGCTGTGGGCGCGCGACCCGGACACTGCGCGCGCGCTCGACGCCGCGCGCGTCAACCAGCGCTATCTCCCTGAGATCCGGCTGCCTGCGGCGCTGCGCGTCACCGGCGACCTTTCCGCCGCGCTCCAAGGAGCCGCCCTGCTGCTGGCGGCGACGCCGGTCGCCGGCTTGCGCGAGCTCGCGCAGCGACTCGCCTCGAGCGGGTCGCGCACCCCGCTCGTCTGGCTGTGCAAGGGCTTCGAGCAAGGCACGGGGCTGCTGCCGCACCAGGTGGTGGAGCAGGCGCTCGGGCCGCAGGCGCGCTGCGGCGCGCTCTCGGGGCCCTCGTTCGCGCTCGAGGTCGCGCGCGGGCTGCCGTGCGCGCTCACGCTCGCCGCGCGCGATGCGGAGTTCGCGCGCGGCGCTGCGGCGCTGCTGCACGGCGGCCGGCTGCGCGTCTATTTCAGTGCCGACCTCGTCGGCGTCGAGATCGGCGGCGCGGTGAAGAACGTGATGGCGATCGCGGTCGGCATCTCCGACGGCCTGGGCCTGGGGCAGAACGCGCGCGCGGCGCTGATCACGCGGGGGCTGGCGGAGATCTCGCGCCTCGGCGTCGCGCTCGGCGGCGAGGCCGAGACGCTGATGGGCCTGGCGGGCGCCGGCGACCTGATCCTCACCGCCACCGGCGACCTGTCGCGCAACCGGCGCGTGGGGCTCGAGCTCGCGTGCGGGCGCAGGCTTCCCGAGATCCTCGCCGGGCTTGGGCACGTCGCGGAGGGCGTGCGCTCGGCGGCGGAGGCGGCGAAGCTCGCGGCGCGCCACAACGTGGAGATGCCCGTCACCGCCGCGGTGTGCGCCGTCCTCGAAGGCCGCGTCACCCCGCAGCAAGCCGTCGAACTCCTGCTCTCGCGCGATCCCAGGGAAGAGCACTAAGCGCCACCGGGAAAGCCGAGCTGGCGCCACGCCTCGTAGACCACGACGGCGACGGCGTTGGACAGGTTCAGGCTGCGATTGCCCGGCACCATCGGCAGCCGCAGGCGCCGCTCTGGAGGAAACTCCGCGTAGAGCTGGTCCGGCAGCCCGCGCGTCTCGGCGCCGAATACGAACGCGTCTCCGGCGGCGTAGCGCACCTCCGCGTAGCTCGTGCCGGCGCGCGTAGAGAACGCCCAGCAGCGTCTCGCCGCGAGCGCGGCGCGGCAGGACGGCCAGTCGCGGTGCGTGCGCACGTTCGCGAGCTCGTGGTAGTCGAGCCCGGCGCGCCTGAGCTGCCTGTCGTCCATGGAGAAGCCGAGGGGTTCCACGAGGTGCAGGCGCGCGCCGGCGTTGGCGGCGAGGCGGATGACGTTTCCCGCGTTGGGCGGAATCTCCGGCTGCACCAGCACGATGTCGAACATCAGCCCTGTCCCGGGGCGGGCGTCCTTGCCACCACCCAGTTGACGACCCGCGCCGCGCCCGCGTCCTTGAAAGCGCCCGCGACGGCGTCGAGCGTGGCGCCGGTCGTCATGACGTCATCCAGCACTGCCACCGTCGCGCCCGCAACGAGGCCGGCGCAGCGGAACGCGCCGCGCACGTTGCGTGTGCGTTCGTCCATGGGCAGGTCGGCCTGGGAGCGGGTGTCGCGCACCCGCTCGCAGAGCTCGGGCGCAAGGCGTGCGCCGGTTTCGCGGGCGACGCTGCGCGCGATCTCAAGCGCCTGGTTGCAGCCGCGCTCGGCCAGGCGCGCGCCCGAAAGCGGCACCGGCACGAGGTATTGCACGGGCTCGGAGCGCGCGACGCGCGCGGCGAGCAGCCGCCCGAGCAGCGGCGCGAGCGACAATTCGTTCCTGAACTTGAGCGCCTGGACCAGCACGTCGGCGGGAAAGCGGTAGGCGAGGGCGGCGTGCGTCGCGTCGTAATTTGGCGGATGCGCGAGGCAACGTCCGCAGACCGCGCCGCCGCCGGAAGCGAGCCCGCAGCGCGGGCACAGCGCCTCGCCGAGCCGCGGCAGGTCGGCGTCGCAGGCCGCGCACAGCAGCCCCTCGGCGGCGCCGCGGCAGAGATAGCAGCTGCCGCCGAAGAGCAGGTCCGCCAAACGGCGTGCCGCGTTGCCGAGCATGCCGGACATTGTGCGCTAGACTCGATTCATGTGGACCGTGGCGGGACTCGCGGCCGATCTCGCGGCCGGGCGCACCAGCAGCCGCGCGCTCACCGAAGAGGCGCTGGCGCGCATCGCCGACGCGGGTGGCGAGGGCTCGCGCGCTTTCGTGAAGGTGTACGGCGAGTCGGCACGCGCCGACGCCGACCATGCCGACCGGCTGCGCAAGTCCGGCGTGGTGCGCTCGCCGCTGGACGGGCTGCCGGTCTCGGTGAAGGACCTGTTCGATGTCGGCGGCGACGTGACGCGCGCGGGATCGAAACTGCTTGCCGATGCGCCGCCCGCGGCGGCCGACGCGCCGGCGGTGGCGCGGCTGCGAGCCGCGGGCGCGGTAATCGTAGGGCGCACCAACATGGTCGAGTTCGCCTTCGGCACCGTGGGGCTCAACCCGCACTACGGCACGCCGCGGAACCCCTGGGACCGCAAGACCGGCCGCGCGCCCGGAGGATCGTCCTCGGGCGCAGCGGTGGCAGTGGCGGACGGCATGTGCGTCATGGGGCTGGGCTCGGACACGCGAGGGTCGATCCGCCAGCCGGCGGCGCTGTGCGGCGTCGCAGGATTCAAGCCGACCGCGCGTCGCGTGCCGCGCGAAGGGGTGTTTCCGCTGTCCTACACGCTCGACTCCGTGGGGCCGCTCGCCAACACCGTGCCCTGTTGCGCCGCCTACGATGCGGTGCTCGCGGCCGAGCCGGTCGCCGTGCTGCCGGAGTTTCCGGTCAGGGGCCTGCGGCTGCTGCTGCCGCGCTCGAGCGCCATCGAGGACCTCGATCCGGAGGTCGCGAAGGCGTTCGACTCGGCGCTCGCGACGCTCGCGCGCGCCGGCGCCGCCATCGCCGAGCGGCCGGTGCCGGCGTTCGACCGCCAGGACGTCTATTTCAGGAACGGCGGCTTCCCCGGCGCCGAAGCCTGGCACATCCATCGCGGCAGGCTCGACAGGCTGGCGGAGTTCGACCCGCGCGTCGGCAAGCGCATCCTGATGGGGGCCGCGCTCACGGCGGCCGACTACATCGAGCTGGGGTTCCAGCGCGCCGCCTACATCCGCGAGGTCGGCGCGGTTGCCGCCGCGTACGACGCGATCCTGATGCCGACCGCGCCTTGCATCGCGCCCACCATCGCCGAGGCCGACGCCGGCGACGACGCGTTCTTCCGCTGGACGCTGCGCATCGTGCGCAACACCGGGCTGGTGAATTTTCTCGACGGCTGCGCAGCGAGCGTGCCCTGCCATGCGCCGGGGGCGGCGCCGGTCGGGCTGATGGTGTGCGGCGTGGCGCTCGCCGACCGGCACGTGCTTGCGGTCGCCGCGGCGATCGAGCGCGCTCTGCGACCGCGTGCCTGAAGCCACCGGAGTGCTCGACCGGCGCGCCGTGCGCGCGCGCTTCGAGCGCGCTGCGCCGACCTATGCCGGCGCCACGCGGCTCGAGGCCGAGGTCGCCTGCCGCATGCTCGAGCGCCTGCAATACATCAAGGCCGTACCGCGGCGGGTGCTCGACGCGGGCTGTGGCGCAGGGCGCGATTCGAAAAGCCTCGCGCGGCGCTATCCGCACGCACAACAGATTGCGCTCGATATTTCCGTCGGCATGCTGCGCGCCGCGGCGCGCCGCAGCCTGCTCGAGCGCCTGCTCGGGCAGCCGGCGCCGCGGGCGGTGTGTGGCGACATCGCGCGCCTGCCGCTGGCCTCGGGGAGCATCGGCATGGTGTGGTCGAGCATGGTGCTGCACTGGGCGGGCGATCCGCTGGCGGTGTTGCGCGAGTTCCACCGCGTGCTCGGGAGCGAAGGGCTGCTCATGCTGAGCACGCTCGGGCCCGACACGCTGCGCGAGCTGCGCGCCGCGGCGGGCGAGGCGCGCGTGCACCGCTTCGCCGACATGCACGAGGTCGGCGACATGCTGGTGGCGGCGGGGTTCTCGGCGCCCGTGATGGACGCCGAGCGGCTGACGATCGTCTACCCGGGCGGCGAAGCGCTGCTCGGCGACTTGCGCGCGAGCGGCCAGACCTGCGCGCTCGCTGCGCGCCCGCGCGGCCTCGCGGGGCGGGCGTTCCGCGCGACTCTGCTCGAGCGGCTCGCCGCACAGCGCGGCGACGCAGGGCTGGCGGTCACGTTCGAAGTCGTCTACGGCCACGCCTGGAAGCCCGCGGCCGCGAAAACCGCTGACGGCCGCGCGGTTGTGCGCTTTGCGCGCGCCGGCAGCGTCGAAACGCGGCGTTGAGAGCGCGAAATCGAGAACGATTCGCAGCCGTTTTTGTTGAGGCGGGCCCTTGACTGTGGTAACTTTGCGCCCCTTGAATGCGGCCCTTTGGTCGCAGCCGCAAGCGCAACAGGCAACAGCTCGATTTTCTCCCGCGCCGCGCGAAGCCGTGCGCGCAGCTTCGCGGCCTGGCCGGCGACGGGATTCGGGATTTGATTCGGGAAGGGAACACGATGGCAAGCATTTCCGCACGCAAAGCCGCCGCCTGGATGCTCGCGCTGCTCGGCGCGACTTTCTCCGGCCTGGCGCTGGGCCTGGAATGGAACCTGCAGCCGGCGGCGACCAGGATTGCGGCCGACGTCCACGGCCTGCACGAGTACGTGATGATGCTGGTGACGGTGATCTTCGTAGGCGTGTTCGGCTTCATGTTCTGGTCGGTGTACGCGCACCGCAAGGACAAGGGGTACAAAGCGGCGAAGTTCCACGAGAACACCACCGCCGAGGTGCTCTGGACGGTGATCCCGCTGCTCATCCTGATCGTGATCGCCTGGCCGGCCACCAAGGTGGTGGTGGCGCAGAAGGACACCTCCAACCCCGAGCTCACCGTCAAGGTCACCGGGTACCAGTGGAAATGGGGCTACGACTACCTTAAGGGGGAGGGCGAGGGCATCAGCTTCACCTCGGTCCTGGCGACCCCGCGCGACCAGATCGAGGGGCGCGCGCCCAAGGGCGAGAACTACCTGCTCGAGGTGGACAACGAGATGGTGGTGCCGGTGGGCAAGAAGGTGCGCGTGCTCACCACCGCCGCCGACGTCATTCACGCCTGGTGGATCCCGGCCTTCGGCGCCAAGCAGGATGCGATCCCGGGCTTCATCCGCGACATCCACTTCAAGGCCGAGAGGACGGGCGTGTTCCGCGGCCAGTGCACCGAGCTCTGCGGCAAGGACCACGGCTTCATGCCGATCGTGGTGCGCGTGGTAACCCAGGACGAGTACTCGAAGTGGGTCGGCGAGCGCAAGAAGGCGATCGCCGCCGCGGCCGACGACCCGACCAGGAAATTCACCCTGGACGAGCTGCGCCAGCGCGGCGAGAAGGTCTACGCCGCCAACTGCGTCGCCTGCCACCAGGCGAGCGGCAAGGGCACGCCGCCGGCGTTCCCGCCGCTCGACGGCTCGAAGGTCACGGCCGGCCCGGTCAGGGACCAGATCACGCTGGTGCTCGAGGGCAAGGCGGGCACCGCCATGGCCGCCTTCGGCAAGCAGCTGAACGACGTCGAGATGGCCGCGGTGATCACCTTCACGCGCAACAACTGGGGCAACAAGACCGGCGACGTGGTGCAGCCCGCCGACGTCAAGGCGCTTCGCAAGTAAGCGGCGCGATCGGACACGAGGGATTCAGGAGAAACGAGATGAGCGCAGTGATCGACACCCACGGCCACGGCCACGCCGGCGAGCACCACGACCACCACGGCGGCTACAGCGGCATCATGCGCTGGGTCACCACCACCAACCACAAGGACATCGGCACGCTCTACCTGTGGTTCAGCTTCATCATGTTCCTGGTCGGCGGCGCGATGGCGATGGTGATCCGGCTGGAGCTGTTCTCGCCCGGCATGCAGTGGGTGGACCCGGACTTCTTCAACCAGATGACCACCATGCACGGGCTGATCATGGTG